>DAIOWB010000099.1:0-8872 GCA_036758725.1 Lacibacter sp. | reverse complement strand
ATTTCTTCACTGCTGCCGGAAGCATACTTTTTAAAATTATTTATAAATTGCTCAGCCAGGGCTTTTGCTTTTATTTCATATGCTCCTTTATCTGTCCAGGTATTTTTAGGATTTAGTATTTCATCTGGTACATTTTCACAACTGGTTGGAATGTCAAGATTAAAAATTGGCATCTTCTCAAATTGTACATCATTCAACTTTCCGTTTAAGGCTGCGTTTATTAATGCTCTTGTATATGCAAGTTTAATTCGGTTGCCTGTGCCATATGAGCCACCCGTCCAGCCTGTATTAACTAACCAAACAGTTACATTTTGTTCTTTCATCTTTTTACCAAGCATTTCTGCATAAATGGCCGGATGTAATGGTAAAAATGGTGCACCAAAACATGCACTGAAAGTGCTCTTTGGTTCTTTAATGCCTTCTTCAGTTCCTGCAACTTTGGCTGTATAACCACTTATAAACTGAAACATAGCCTGCCCTTCTGTTAACCTGGCTATGGGAGGTAATACACCTGTTGCATCGCAAGTAAGGAAGAAAATATTTTTTGGGTTGTTTGCAACTGCAGGCTCTAAAGCATTACTGATAAAATGCAAAGGATAGCTAACTCTGGTATTTTCAGTAATTGCTTTGCTGTTGAAATTAATTTTATTAGTTCCTTCAAAGAACAATATGTTTTCAACTAAAGCACCTGGTTTTATAGCATGAAAAATTTCAGGTTCTTTTTCTTCACTCAAATCAATACATTTTGCATAGCACCCTCCTTCAAAATTAAAAATAGAATCATCATCCCATCCATGTTCATCATCACCAATTAATTTGCGGTTGGGGTCGGCACTTAAAGTTGTTTTTCCCGTTCCACTTAAGCCAAAGAAAATGGCTACATCACCCTCTTTACCAAGATTGGCACTGCAATGCATACTCAGTACATTGTTGTTTTTTGGAAGCAGAAAATTTAAAACTGAAAAAACACCCTTCTTCATTTCACCCGTATAACCCGATCCTCCTATGAGGATCATTTTATGTTTAAAACTGATAACTGAAAAATTGCTATTTCTTACGCCATCCGTTTGCGGGTTGGCAAAAAAATGAGGGGCATGAATAATGTGCCATTCAGGTTCAAAGTTTTCCAACTTATTTTCAGAAGGCCTTAAAAACATATTGTATGCAAATAAATTACTCCAGGGTGTTTCTGTAATAACACGTATGTTTAAATTGTATTGATTGTTTGCACATACATATGCATCTCTCACCCATATTTCATCTTTTTGCGAAACATAATCAATCATTTTTTTATAAAGAATATGAAAATATTTTTCATCTAAAGATTGATTAAAATCATTCCAATCAACATCATCAGCTGTTATGTTATCATTTATAATGTACTTGTCTTTTGGTGACCTGCCGGTAAATTTTCCGGTTTCTATACAAAGTGCTCCTGTATCATTTAAAACACCTTGTCCCCGGTTTACAGTTTGATCAATTAATTCATCGGGCGTAAGTTGATAATGTATGTGGTTTGAAAGCTTTAATCCAAGCTTCATTAATTTCTTTTCAGGAATAAAAATAGTGGGTATCGACATGACAATTATTTCGTTTTAGAATGCGCCAAAAGTAGATGGTTCTATAAGACAAAAAAAATCTGTGCAACCATTGCAGTTGAATAATATTCAAGGAAAAGTACATTATGGAAGAGAAATAGTAAAAAAGGTTACATTATATGTGTAATTATTAAATAAAATCTAAGAAACAGTAGAGGCCATTGAATCTTTTTACAAACACATGTTAGTTTTTCACGTAATGTGGATTATTTAATGATAGAATTGGGCAGGCAGTACCTATACCCTTAATTTGCACTATAATATTAATGCAATGAAATTTCAACCCATCAAACCAGAGTTATTCAGCAAAAACAGGGAACGCTTTATTAAATCAATGCTCCCCAACTCTATTGCCATTTTTGTAAGTAATGATGAATGGCCTTTAAATGGCGATGCATTGAATAGTTTTAAACAAAACAGTGATTTGTTTTGGATTAGTGGAATTATGCAGGAAGATAGCATGGTAATCTTATTTCCTGATAATCCTGATCCAAAATACAGAGAGGTTTTAGTGTTAGTACGACCCAACGAGATAAAGGAAAAATGGGATGGGAAAAGATTGCGTGCTAATGAAGCAAAAGAAATTTCAGGAATACAAACTATAGTTTGGCTTGATGCTTTAGATGCATTATTACAGCCATGGGTTCATTTAGCAGATCATATTTATTTAGATAGCAATGAAAATGATCGCAAAGCATCATTATTAAGAAGCAGAGAATATCGTTTTATTGATGACATGCAAAGCAGGTATCCTTTACATAGTTTTCAACGTTCAGCTAAAATCATGAAAGAACTGCGTGGAATTAAAACTGCTGAAGAAGTTGAACTGTTACAAAAAGCTATTGATATTACAGAGAATACTTTCCGAAGATTATTAAAAGTGATTAAACCAGGAATACTTGAAAATGAAATTGAAGCTGAGATATATCATTCATTTTTATCACAGGGCTCTACTGGTCCGGCATATGGAAGTATTATTGCCAGTGGTGACAGAGCAAGAACTCTACATTATGTAAGTAATAATGAAGTATGTAAAGAAGGTGAATTAATTCTAATGGATTTTGGTGCAGAGTATGGAGGTTATTGTGCTGATTTAACCAGAACCGTTCCAGTAAGTGGAAAATTTGGAAGAAGACAGAAAACTGTTTACAATGCTTGTTTGCACTTACATGATTATGCAAAAAGTTTATTAAAACCCGGCATTACAATTATTGATTATACAGAAAAAGTAGGAGAGGAAGCCACGCAACAGTTTTTAAAAATTGGATTATTAAAAAAAACAGATGTGAAAAATGAAGATCCTGAAAACAGAGCTTACCGTAAATATCTGTATCATGGAATTTCTCATCATTTAGGTGTAGATGTACATGACCTGGGTACACGTACAGCTCCAATTAAAGCAGGGATGGTTTTTACTGTAGAGCCTGGTATTTATATTGAAGAAGAACAAATGGGTGTAAGAATAGAAAACAATCTCTGGATAACGAGAAACGGGAATAAAGATCTTATGAAAAATATTCCAATTACTGTTGAGGAAATAGAAGCACTAATGAAAAAGTAATGATTGTATTTTGGTTGAAGATTTATTAAAGAGTGTACTCTTATTTTCAAATGTTCAACCATTCAAATGATTAAATGAATGAAACAAATCCCTAATTTTTTTACACTCCTTAACCTGGCATTTGGATGTATTGCAATTATTCTCATTTTACAACCGGGTGAAAATATAACAGCAACACAAAACGGGAACCTAATAATTAATTTACCGGAAAAAATTACTTATGCTTGTTTTTTCATCTTTGCAGCCGGGATTGTAGATTTTCTTGATGGTTTTGTTGCCAGATTAATGAAAGCAACTTCTGAGATGGGTAAGCAACTCGATTCGTTAAGTGATGTTGTAACTTTTGGTGTTGCACCGGCAATGATTATGTACCAGTTATTGCGAATGAGTTACTTAAAAGAAGAATCTGCTTTAGGTACTTCTGTTTTATTACTCTTACCTGCAATCCTCATTGCCTGTTGTGCGGCATATAGGTTAGCTAAATTTAATATTGATGAACGACAAACAACTTCTTTCCGGGGAGTGCCAACTCCAATAACAGGATTTGTTGTTGCTGCATTACCCCTTATTATTTGGTATAATCAATGGAATCTTGATGTGATTATTTTAAACAGATGGGTATTATATTTCATTATAATGATTATCAGTTATCTCATGATTTCTGATATTCCGATTATGAGTTTAAAATTTAAAGATTACAGTTTAAAAAATAACCAGTCAAAAGTAATACTGGCTATGCTATCACTTTTACTGATCATCTTTTTTCAGTGGGCAGCTATTCCACTTATTTATATTGTGTTTGTTGGTTTATCTTTGATTTTTCGAAAACAGATTTTATAATTTTAATCAGTATACAATGACTTATACAGTTCAGGTAAAAGTAATGCCGTTAAAAGATTTGTTAGACCCGCAGGGAAAAGCAGTTATGGGTGGCCTCAGTAATTTAGGTTTAAATGCTGTTACAGATGTGCGTATTGGAAAAAATATCAATATGCAAATTGATGCTCCATCACCGGAAGAAGCCAAAGCTATTGCTGAAGAAGCAGCTAAAAAATTATTAGCAAACCCGGTAATGGAACAATTTGAAATTTCAATACAATAAATAAGTACGAAGTATGAAGTTGGAAGTGCTCTAGTGCAATTAAAACTTCGTACTTCGTACATCGTACTTGTCTACATGCTGTTCATCATCCCAACTCCAATAGGAAATCTGAAAGATATTACCCTCCGTGCATTGGAAGTGATGCAGGATGTTGATCTTATTCTTGCAGAAGATACCAGAACCAGTTCTGTACTTCTAAATCACTATAAAATACAAAAGCCACTTTCTCCTTATCATCAGCACAATGAGCATAAGATTGTTCAACATTTGGTTGATCAGTTAAAAGAAGGTAAAAAAATGGCTTTATTAACAGATGCAGGTACACCCGGAATCAGTGATCCTGCTTTTTTATTGATTCGTGAATGTATTAAGAATGATATTGTTGTAGAAACATTACCCGGTGCAACTGCATTTGTCCCTGCTTTGGTAAACAGCGGATTACCGGCATCAAATTTTACTTTTGAAGGATTTTTACCACAAAAAAAAGGACGACAAACAGCATTAAAAAAACTGGAAGAAGAAGAGCGAACGATGTTGTTTTATGAATCTCCATTCCGCCTGGTTAAAACATTGAATGATTTTATTCAACACTTTGGTGAAGAGCGTAAGTGTTGTGTAAGCCGTGAACTTACTAAAAAGTTTGAAGAGAATAAACGGGGTACACTCAAAGAAGTACATGATTATTTTGCACAAAAAGCTGTTAAAGGTGAGCTTGTAATTGTTGTTGAGGGCAAACAAAATTAATTTGCATTCAACTTACAAATCTTTTTCAATGAAACGCTATTCATTCTGCTTCTGTTTTCAATTAGTTTCTTTTGTTCATATGCTCAGCTTATGAGCGTGTCTGATGTTGTAAAAAAAACTTTTGATCTGCAGTACCCAAATGCAAAGGAAGTGGATTGGACCGGCGGCTTAGATAACGATGTAGTTCAATTCAGACTGGAAGATAAAAAATTGAAAGCCAGTTATACAAAAAGGGCAGCTGGAATTGGACAGAAACTAATGTTGAGATTAGTAATCTTCCAAAGCAAGTACAGGAAGGCTTTAAAGATTGTAAATACAAAGATTGGCCGGTTAAAGATTGTTTTGAAATAATTAAACCAAGATCGGTAGCAAATGAATATAAAATAATTGTTCAAAAATCAATAATCAATAAAAGGATATTGGTATTTGATGCAAAAGGAAGATTATATGAAGAATTGCATACACTTTAGAATGGAATATCTGAATATGTAATTATAACCTTGTAAGAAATCCTTGTATTATATGAAAATCCCCTTTAAGTAAATTACAACTAGTAAATAATTACAATCAAATTGTATATTACTTTTCTCTTTTATTCATACAAAAAGATATTTTAGTTCAATTTTTAAAATCTCTCCAAAGCTGTTTTCTTATTTTTTGAAAAGTAATTTTACGGTTTTGCAATGAATTCATCGCTGCGTTTCCCGCATTTTATGTTAAATTAAAATGAACAAAGGCAGCTAAATAATTTCTATAAATCAGTGCTGCATTAATTGAAAAGCAATACAGCAAAGGCTTTTAGCGGAGCATAATTAGTTTAATTTGTTTTTACACTTTATCAACAGCTTAAATGTGCAAAAAAATTACCATATAGTGGTATTGACAAAAAAAATAATTTCTCATAACCTTGTTACATATTTCTACTGTCCCTTTGTAATCCCTGTTTTTCCTCTTAACCATTAACCATTAAACCAAATGCAATGATTTATGAATCATTGAAATTCCTTTGTGAAGAGGTAAATAAATATTTGAACACTAAGAAAACGCCGGTGTCAATAAGCCAACCATGGTTGGTATTAAGTAATATTTCAGTAGCAGGTGATAACAGTAACAGCTTAACTGATCCTGATATAAAGGATAAACTGGTTGTTAGTGTTGTAAATGTTGAAGAAGATAAAGTTGCTAAACAACAGGAACACTACACAAAATCTGACCTCACCACTGTTTATAAAAATCCTCCGCTTTATTTAAATTATTATATTCTGTTTTCCATGAGCAGGAAGCGGTATGATGATAATCTTATTTTTCTTGGATATATCATTCAGTTTTTTCAGCATCAGAATGTTTTTTCTCCTATTACTCATCCTGGCTTAGATAGCCGTATTCAACGTATTGTTGTTGATCTGCATAATATGAGTTTTGAACAAACCAATCATTTATGGAGTGTACTTGGAGGAAAATATTTTCCATCAGTTATGTATAAAGTAAGGCAGGTAACATTAAACGAAGATGTTACAATAAGTGAAAGTGGATTTATAAAAGAAATTCAATTAAATGATAAAATGAAAACAGCCGTTTCATGACCACTTCTTTTAAGATATTATTCATGGTAGAGTTGTTACATGATTTCTATAAAGATGGGACGTGTACAGATTTTAAAATTATTCCATCAGAAGAAACTGCAAAACTCCTTGCTAATTATAATGCATTATATAAAACTGTTGGTAATAAACTGGTTGTCTTAATAAAATCAGACGATACGGGTAAACCCTTTGTTCAACCAAAAACAACAGATAAGTTTTCATTTTATATGGAATTAATGAAGCCATTGTTTATGACGGTTTCTAATCTGGAGTTGAATAATCTGGCATCAAAGCGATTTTATTTTACCAATCTTCATCAGAATAAAGTAGCAATTGCAGCAGGGACTGAACAACTCTGCCTAACCAAGCAAGTGGCACTATTTGATCTTGCATTAAATTATCAACCGGGTGATTTTGTAAAACAGGCAAATGTTATTTATGAAAGCATCAAATCATCTACAGGTAAAACACCCCCGGATTCAGAATTTTGGATAAGCCGTAAAAAAAATGAGTATGCTTCAAAAGCAGATTTAATTCAGTTTATTGCAAAACAACAAAGCTTCTCTGTTTCTCCTGCTGCTTCAACTATTACAATAACTGTATTTGGTTTAGATGCTGCAACAAATGATTTTACTGTTGAGGCTTTAAAGCAAACCTTCAACTTTGAATCAACAGTTGATCGGATTTCTGCTGATCTTTCTTTATTGCCCGATGGGAAGTATAGAATTACAGTGAATACGAAAGAGTTTATAGTATACATCAGTAACTCTGCAGTATACAATAATCAGTTTGCAGTAATTGATTTGTATAATCATTTGCTCAATGGAAATGATTTTGCATTACTTGATGCTACGGGTAAAATAAAAGATCAGTTTGTGGGGGGTAAAAATGTTTGGCTCAAATATACTGTCCGTTTTGCAAACCGTTTGGCATTCTGGAAATATCTCGTTGCTAAAAAAGGAGTAAAAACAATTGACAGTAATCCTGATTATACTTTTTCAGGGAATGCAAATCCGGCAGATTTTTTTACATCACAAAAACCGATTCCTTTAACTGAAATACCACAGGAATTTAAATTAACTCTTTTTCAACCTATAAGTTCAGAACCGCCATTGGCGCCTAATCCGGATGTATATGCATCGGGAGTGCTTACCAAAAACGGAACTGATTATTACTGTAATATTTATTTAAACTATTAAACCATTCATCATTAAACCTTAGCATTATGGCAACAACGTACAAAACCCCCGGAGTTTATGTTGAAGAAATTCCAAAACTGCCACCATCTGTGGCGCAGGTAGAAACAGCTATTCCTGCATTTATTGGTTATACTGAAAAAGCAGAGAAGAACGGAGAACCGCTTACAAACATTCCAACTAAAATTTCTTCATTACTTGAGTTCACAACTTACTTTGGAGGAGCCCGATCTATTGATAGCAGTTCAATTACAACTGTTACCGATGAGGATAATAATTACTCAGTAAGCAGAGTAACAGTTACAAATGGAAAAAAATATTTTTTGTTTGATAGTATGCGGTTGTTTTATGATAATGGTGGTGGTGAATGTTATATCGTTTCTGTTGGTGGTTATAAAACAAGCCTGGGTGCAGATAACCCCGTTTCTGCAGCTTCATTAACAACAGGTGTGCAGGCACTTGAAAAAGTTGATGAGCCTACTATGTTATTATTCCCGGATGCTGTTTTAATAGCATCAACAGTTGAAGATCAGTTTTACAGTTTGCAACAAACGGCTATAAGTCAGTGTGCCAAATTGCAGGATCGTGTTGCAGTACTTGATTTGCATGAAATAAGTGCCAATGCATGGCCGGCACCTGTTACAAAATTCAGAGATAAGATTGGAATTAATAATCTGAAATATTCTGCTGCATATACACCATGGGTTTATAACAGTTACAATGTTGAGCTGCCTTTTCTTTCATTTAAAGATGGAATTAAGAAAAAAGATGGAGTTACAGCAGTTGCACTTGCAAATCTAACAACAGATAGTGCTATTAATAAATTAGTCACAGATGTTGATGCAAGTATTACAGATGTAACGCTTGCGCAAAGTACAATCGATGCAATTTGTGATGCAGGTAATGATGGTGTCATCCCCGGCGCAGCGGCAGCACCATTTGAAGCGGCAACAATTAAAGACAGGTACAAACAATTAGTTGAAAGAGTAAGAACTGCTGGAGTTGCAGATGTAGATGATCGTTTCCGTGATCTCCTCAATTTTGTACGTAATACTGCTTTAAGATATACAACTGTTGTATTCGCAGGT
>DAIOWB010000098.1:0-8977 GCA_036758725.1 Lacibacter sp. | reverse complement strand
CAAATCCCAAACCAAGGAATGCTGTTTTAGCAAAATCACCACCTTTTTCACCGGCCTTTAAAACAGATGCACAGGCTGTTCCTTCAGGATATGGTAAAATGCCATGTTCTTTTACTATTAATGCTTTACGTAATGGAATCATCATAAGTGTTCCCAGTATACCACCAAAAATGGCAAGTGTAAGAATAGTAAAATAGTTAAAAAATTCACTGCTGCTTTTTTCACTCAGGAATAAAAAACCAGGCAATGTAAATACAACACCGGCTGCAATACTTTCCCCTGCACTTCCTGTTGTTTGAATGATGTTGTTTTCGAGGATGGTAGTTTTTAAAAACCGTCTTCCTAATGTAATAGCAATAACTGCAATGGGAATAGATGCGCTTACTGTTAATCCTGCTTTAAGAGCTAAATAAACGGTAGATGCTCCAAAGATGATTCCAAAAGCTGCACCTACCAATACACTCTTAATGGTAAATTCAGCCATTTTACTTTCATCGGGAACAAAGGGTTGAAACTTTAGATCAGACATATGGCAATTAGTTTTGAATAAGAAAGGTAATAAAAAACCCCGATGATCATTTTCACCGGGGTTTAAATTAATCAGTTTATTACTTAATCGTTAGAATGCATCATTGTTTGCAATCTTTTGGTGAGTAAAAACAAGATCAGTGCTGCAACTCCAGACATTGCCACAAACAACATAAAGAAATCATAATTGTTATTCATTTCATAGCCGAGAAAATGAGTGGATTTGCCATCAGGATACAATGCACTTAAAACACCTGCAAGTTTATTGGCAAAAGCATTTCCTAAAAACCAAACAGCCATTAATAAAGAAGCGTATTTAAAAGGTGCTAATTTATTTACTAATGATAACCCAATTGGAGATAAGCAAAGTTCGCCCCAGGTATGTAAAGCATACATTCCAATTAACCAGATCATACTCACTTTTATTCCTGTACCTACATTATTAACACCAAACGAAATCCATAAATAACCAAAAGAAAGCAGAAGTAAACCAATTGCCATTTTTGTAGGGGCCGATGGTTCCCATTTACCAAGCTTTAACCAAAGCCATGCAAACAAAGGAGCAAATGCAACAACAAAAACTGAATTTAGTGATTGAAACCAGCTTGCAGGAACTGTAAAGAAACCAAGATCTCTTTGAGTTTGTTCATCAGCAAAAAAAGTTAGTGAAGCCCCTGCCTGTTCAAAAGCACTCCAGAAAAAGATCACAAAGAAAACTAAAATAAAAATGACCATTACTCTTTGCTTTTCATGTGCATTTAAAGTTTTATCTCTTATAATCATAGCAAAAATAAAAATAGCTGCTCCTCCAAGGAGATAGGGCATGTAACTAACCACTTTTGCATCTATATAAAGTAATCCAATTGCTAAAGCAGACAAAACTGCTAATCCTAATATCATGGCAATTGGTTTTGTCCATACTACAGGAGAATCTTTTGGTGTTAATCCTAAAACATTATTTTCAGGGTCAAGAACATATTTATGATGAAACATTAATTGAACAACAACACTAATTACCATCGCAATTCCTCCGGCCAGGAAAGCCCATTTAAAATCTTCAGGGTTTCCGGTATCACCTACAAGGCCGCAAACAAAGGGGCCTAAAGCACCACCCACATTAATTCCCATATAAAAGATTGTATAAGCAGGATCAATTCTTCTGTCACCTTTTGGATAAAGCTGACCAACGAGAGTAGAAATGTTTGGTTTAAAAAAACCATTACCTGCAATCATCAAACCCAAACCACTGAAAAATAAAATGGAAGAAAGCCCGGGTGATGAAAGATAGGTTGAACCGCAAAAGAACAGTAGAAATTCACCGAGTGCCATCACTATACCACCGGCAATAATGGATCGTTGATTTCCCCAATATCTATCAGCAATAAAACCACCAATTAATGGAGTTAAATAAACAAGGCTGGTATAGCTGCCATATAAATTAGATGCAAAAGCTTTATCAAACAGTAGTGCTTTAGTCATAAACAAAACCAAAACAGCACGCATGCCATAATAGTTAAAACGCTCCCACATCTCTGTTCCAAATAAAACCCATAATCCTTTAGGATGTCCTTTCTGTACTATAGTCTGATTCATTGAAATTGGTTTACATGATTGAATTGTTACATTTCGAAAGTATGAAATAATTACAAATGCTCGTTTTTGTATTCTTTTAATCTCCTGAATGATTGTTTTAGGATTATGTTTCAGCAACAATTAATTTCGGGCTTTCAACTATCAATATGAATATTCTTCTTCTTGGTTCAGGCGGTCGTGAACATGCTTTTGCATGGAAAATGAAACAAAGCCCTTTATGTAAAAATCTTTTCATAGCTCCGGGTAATGCAGGCACAGCATTATGCGGCACCAATGTTCAACTAAATATCAATGATGAGTTTCACAAGATGGAGGCCTTTTGCAGGGAGAATGCTATTCATTTAATTGTAGTTGGTCCGGAAGATCCGCTTGTAAAAGGTGTATATGATTATTTTCAAACTGCACATGAGCGTTTATCTTTTGGTGAAGGATGGCTGGGAGTTATTGGCCCTTCCAAATATGCCGCCCAGCTTGAAGGAAGCAAGGCTTTTGCCAAAGTATTTATGCAACGGCATCAAATACCAACTGCATCCTATAAAGAGTTTTCAGTTGAGCAATTGGAAGAAGGCAAGCTATATATTGCCCAACATGCTTTACCAATTGTTTTAAAAGCAGATGGATTGGCAGCTGGTAAAGGTGTTTTAATTTGCCATAACCATGTTGAAGCAATTGCAGAATTTGAAATGATGCTTTGCCAGGATAAGTTTGGTGAAGCTGGTAAACGGGTAGTTATTGAAGAGTTTCTCGATGGAATAGAATTGAGTGTATTTGTTTTAACTGATGGCAAACATTATTGCATTTTACCGGAAGCCAAGGATTATAAACGTATTGGGGAAGGGGATACAGGATTAAATACAGGTGGAATGGGAGCAGTTAGCCCGGTTCCATTTGCTGATGACGTATTTATGCAAAAAGTAAAAGACAGGATTATTAAACCTACTATTGAAGGTTTTCTCAAAGAACAAATGGTATATAAAGGATTTGTTTTTTTTGGTTTGATTATGGTAAAAAATGAACCGATGGTAATTGAGTACAATTGCCGGATGGGGGATCCTGAAACAGAAGTGGTTATTCCCAGGCTGAAAAATGATTTGGTTGAGTTATTTAAAGCCACTGCTGAGGGTAAGTTAGATGAGATAGTAATTGAAGAAGACCCAAGAATGGCTGTAACCATTGTGGCAGTAAGCGGAGGCTATCCCGGAGATTATCAAAAAGGGTTTGAAATTACCGGGCTCAATCAAACAACAAAGGATGTTTTGATCTTTCATTCAGGCACAAAAAACGAAGCTGAAAAGGTAATTACCAATGGTGGCAGAGTGTTAACAGTAACCTCATTGGGTAAAAATATAAATGAATGTACAGGCAAGTCAAAAAGTACATTAGCTCAAATTCATTTCAATGAAATGGTTTACAGAAAAGACATTGGTTACGAATTTACAGGTACTAACCTTCAAGAATAGACGAAGATCATTAGCTTGCAGGGAACCAATTAACCCTTATTTAAAAGATTGCTCTAATTGTTTGAAAAAAAACTTTGAGAAAATTCTTTTAAAGGCACGGTTTTAGTGTTGTTATATCAAATTTTTCACTCAAATTTGCAGGCATCGGAAAACCTTTTAATTTCCATTGATCATTTATGGGACTTTTCAATTTTTTTACACAGGAAATTGCTATGGATCTTGGCACTGCCAACACCCTCATTATATACAACGATGAAATTGTGGTAAATGAGCCATCCATTGTTGCACTTGACAGGAACAATCCTAAAAACGTATTGGCTGTAGGCAAAAAAGCCCTGATGATGCATGAAAAAACGCATGAAAGTATCCGCACCGTTCGTCCGTTAAAGGATGGTGTAATTGCTGATTTTAATGCGGCAGAAATCATGATCCGTGAACTCATTAAACTGGTACATAATAAAAAACCCCTCTTTGCTCCCAAATGGCGCATGATGATTTGTATACCCAGCAGTATTACAGAAGTTGAGAAAAGAGCTGTACGAGACAGTGCCGAGCAGGCAGGTGCCCAGGAAGTCTATCTAATTCATGAACCTATGGCAGCTGCATTGGGTATTGGAATTGATGTGGAAGAGCCTGTTGGTAATATGATTGTAGATATTGGTGGTGGTACAACTGGAATTACGGTAATAGCACTTGCTGGTATTGTTTGCGATCAATCTATCCGCATTGCCGGCGATGAGTTTACTACTGATATTATGGAAGCCTTACGCCGTTACCATAGTTTATTAATTGGTGAACGTACGGCAGAACAAATTAAAATTCAGGTAGGCGCCGCTTCAAAAGATCTTGAAAATCCTCCTGATGATATTCCTGTAAATGGCCGTGACCTTGTAACCGGTATTCCCAAACAAATTATGGTTAGTTACCAGGAAATTGCTGAAGCTTTAGATAAAAGTATTTTCAAAATTGAAGAGGCTATTCTTAAAGCACTGGAAATGACACCTCCCGAGCTGGCAGCTGACATTTATCGTCGTGGTATTTATATTACAGGCGGTGGTGCATTATTGCGTGGGCTGGATAAACGCCTCAATCAAAAAATTAAATTACCTATTCACATTGCCGATGATCCGCTTAAGAGTGTGGTAAGAGGTACAGGAATTGCTTTAAAGAATTACAATCGCTATCCTTTTGTAATGCGTAACTGAGCATAAGCATTCAAACGGCATAACATTTAAATCACCCATCTTTTTGTGCGAAACATTTTCGCTTTTATCAGACGTTTTTCAGTGTTGCTGTTTTTCCTGTTACTGGAAATTGTCAGCATGACTTTGTTATTCCGTTATAATAAGTTTCACCAGGCTGCTTATATGGATGTGGCAGGTGAAATAACAGGGAATATTGAAATGCAGTATAAAAAAGTTAATGGTTATTTCAATCTTAAGAAAGAGAATGAAGAACTAAGAAAAAAACTTACTGAAGTTCAAAACAAATTATCTGAAAATTTTCAAAGTCCCGATACAACCGGTCATGTTGTTACAGATTCTATTCCCTTTGATACACTGGGTAATAAAAGAAAGTATTTGTATTTAGATGCTGAGGTTGTAAATAACTCCATCTCCCAACCAAATAATTATTTTACCATTCACAGAGGATATAAACAAGGTGTGCAACCCGGTATGGTAGTGATTACTGCCAGTGGCGTTGCAGGAGTTGTATTTGATGCAACAGAAAATTTTTCTGTTGTAATGAGTATGTTAAATAAACAAAGCAGGATCAGTGCCAGGTTAAAGAAAACCGGTGAAAGCGGAAGAATTGAATGGGATGGGGCAAATCCCAGAATTGTTCAATTGAGAGATATTCCTAAAAGTGTAAAAGTGGAAAAAGGAGATACGGTTACCACCAGTCAGTATTCCGATTTTCCTCCCGGAGTGATGATTGGAACAATTGAAAAAGTGATACCGGAAAAAAGTACTAACAACTTTTTAATACTGGTAAAACCAGCTAATGATTTCAGCAGGTTGCAAAATGTATTCGTAATAAGTAATCTCCAGCGTAATGAACAAATGGAGCTAGAAAATAAACTGAAGAAGAATAAATGAGTAGTTTCTTTCGAAATATGATCAGGTTAGTATTGTTTATTCTGGTGCAGGTATTTGTACTGAACCAGGTGCCGCCGTTACATCAATACATTACTCCTTATATCTATTTTCTGTTTATCCTCTGGCTTCCTTTTAATATTGGAAGAAGCAGTTTGCTATTAGTATCTTTCATTACCGGTTTATGTCTTGATTTTTTTACCAAAACACCAGGCTTGCATGCTGCAGCATGTGTATTAATTGGTTATCTGCGTCCGTATCTCATTAATATATTAGCTCCGCAACAGGGAGTTGAGTTTAATTACCGTGAACCATCAGCAATCAGCCTTGGTTTTACTCAGTATATTATTTATGCATCTTTATTAACCATTTTTCATCATGCGTTTTTATTTACCATTCAGGCATTTCAATTCGGGAATATCTTATACCTGTTTTTAAAAACAGCAGGATCAACCATCATCAGTTTATTATTAATTACTATAGTTGAAATTATTTTTAATCGTAAACAAAAATTCTTAACCAATACCTGATTTTTCAGTTTCCTAAACACTCTTTCTGGCTATGGCCGAATTTAATCAAACACGACAATTCACCATCCGAATCATCTTCGGAATTGTGTTTGCTATCATATTAATCCGATTAATGACGTTGCAGTTGTTTACATCTAAATATGAAAAACTTGCAAATGATCAGGCTATTTTAAGAAAAGTGGTATACCCAAGCAGGGGAATTATTTTCGACAGAAAGGGGAAAGCCATTCTTGATAATGTAACCAGGTATGATCTGATGGTTACGCCTTCCCAGTTAAAGGGTATCGATACTTTTTCTTTGTGTCGGATATTAAATATTGACACTTCCGAATTCAAAAAAAGAATTCTTATCTCTATTTTAAAAAACTCAAGAAACCGGCCCGGTGTTTTTGAACCTTTACTTTCCGAAGAGAAATATGCACGTATCAATGAAAGTTTATTCCGCTTTCAACCTGCATTTTTTTTGCAGGAAAGGCCCATCAGGAGTTATCCGTTTAAAGCGGCAGCGCATCTTTTAGGTTATGTTGGAGAAGTTGACTCGCCCATGTTAAAAAGATCGAACTTCTTTTATCAAATGGGTGATTTTGCAGGTCGCAGTGGTTTAGAAAGTTATTATGAAAAAATATTAATGGGCCAGCGGGGTATTCAATATATCCTCCGTGATAATTTTAACCGTCCTATTGGTCCTTTTGAAAAGGGTGAGTTTGATACAGCTTCGGTGGCAGGCAGACATCTTAATACTTATCTTGATATTGAAGTACAGCAATTAGCAGAGAAGCTAATGAATGGCAAGGTAGGAAGTGTTGTTGCCATTGATCCTAAAACAGGTGGCATTATTGCAATGGCTTCAGGACCAACCTATGATCCAAATGAATTAACAGGAGCAGAGTCGAGAAAAAATTTCAGCCGTTTGTTTTTAGATCCGGCATCGCCATTGTTAAACCGTGGCATGCAAGGGGTTTATCCTCCGGGTTCTACATTTAAACCATTGGGTGCGTTGGTGGCATTGGATGAAGGTTTAATAACCCCATCATCTGGTTATCCCTGTTTTGGAAGATATACGCCTTGCGGTAAACCTGCTTGTACACATGCAGGTGGTGGCCATGCTGCAGATTTAAGATTAGCCATTGCTAATTCCTGCAACTCTTATTTTGCTGATGTTTTCAGAAAGGCTATAGATAATCCGGCATATAATAATGTTGAAGATGGGTTGTTAAAATGGAAGAGCTATATGAATGCTTTTGGATTAGGACATAAGCTAACCATTGATTTGCCCGGAGAAAACAGTGGCTATATTCCTGATACATCACGATATAATAAAGTTTTTCGTCGTGGTTCATGGAACTCATGCACCATTGCATCATTAGGAATAGGACAAGGAGAAATACAAGCAACACCATTGCAAATGGCTAATGCTATTTGTTTAATTGCAAACAGAGGTTGGTACTATATTCCGCATTTTGTTAAATCTATTGAAGGCGAAAGGGAAGCAGATAGTATTCTTAATAAATATCGTAAAAAAATATCACCCTTGCATATTCCTGATAGTTCTTACCAGGCTGTAATTGATGGAATGGAAATGGTGGTTACAAATGGTACAGCCCGTAATGCAAAAATTGATGGTTATAATGTTTGTGCAAAAACAGGAACGGTTGAAAATTATTTCAGGGGAAAGAAACAGCAAAACCATTCTTTCTTTGTAGCCTTTGCACCAAAAGAAGATCCGAAAATTGCCATTTGTGTTGTGGTGGAGAATGCAGGTTATGGATCTACCTGGGCAGCACCAATAGCATCGTTACTGATGGAAAAATATTTAACCGATTCTATTGCAGGGCCAAAAAGAAAAGCTGAAATTGAACGTATCAGTAATGTGGATATTATTCCTGCCCGAATAAAATATGAACGATATGTAAGAGATTCTATAAAGCAGATAAAAGATTCGTTGCTTCGCATACGTTTAGAAAAAGAACAAAAAGCAAGAATTGATTCAACAAGTGTTACCATGATTGATGAGCTGCCTTTTTCACCTGTAAAAGAACCCGGTAAGCAAAAGAATGAACGAATTACCACCGAAGCTGTTTTACAACAAAACCGGTTTGCCTATTTAAAATTTAATCTACAAAACAGAACCAGTTAATGGAGAACCAGGCAACCATAGGCAAGGGTGTAGATAAAACAATTGTTTTACTTTATTATGCGTTAATCTTTATTGGGTTTATTGCCATTTTTTCTGTTGAGTACAGAGCGGGTGATGCATTTTTTCAAACACTGTTTGATTTTAAAAAGAATTACAGCAAGCAGTTTTTATTTATTGGAGTGAGTTCATTGGTAGCTGTGTTTATTCTGTTAACCGATAGTAAATTATTTACTACTATAGCAAATCTTTTGTACTTCGTTGGTATCTTATTAATGCTTTTAACCTTTGTTATTGGAAAAGATATCAGTGGTTCAAAATCATGGATAGCGCTGGGCGGTGGTTTTAATTTGCAACCCGCTGAATTATGTAAAGTTTTTACTGCATTGGCTCTTGCTAAATATCTCAGCAGGCAGGAAACAAAATTTGATAATTTAAAATCGCATCTTATTGCATTTGCTATAACATTGGGGCCGGCCATTTTATCAGTTGCACAAAAAGAATTAGGGTTGGCACTGGTTTATTTTTCTTTTTTTCTTGTAATGTACAGAGAAGGCTTGCCACTTAATTATCTTGTTATTGGTTTTTCATTTGTAACGCTCTTTGTTGCTTCCATAGCATTTTCATTATTTTGGT
>DAIOWB010000097.1:0-9012 GCA_036758725.1 Lacibacter sp. | reverse complement strand
TTCTTAGCTGCTTTCTTTTTACCTGCAACTGTTTTACGTTTACCCTTACGTGTACGGCTGTTTGTTTTAGTACGCTGTCCACGGAGTGGTAAACCCTTACGATGGCGTAAACCACGGTAACAGGCAATATCAAGCAAACGCTTAATACTTGTTTGCACTTCACTACGTAACTGACCTTCTACCTTAAATTCATTGGTAATAGTGTTACGAATTGCATTTAATTCTTCATCATCCCATGCATTCACTTTCTTATTAAAATCAATTCCTGCTTTCTCCAGAATGTAACGGGCAGTGGAGGGGCCAATGCCATAGATATAGGTTAATCCTATTTCTCCTCTTTTATTCTTTGGTAAATCAACACCGGCAATACGAGCCATAAATTATTATTATTTATTTCTTTTAATTCAAATTGGCAATTTGCTTATTGCATATTGCTCCTTGTTTTTACCCCTGGCGCTGCTTAAAGCGTGGATTCTTCTTGTTAATTACATACAGTTTGCCTTTTCTGCGAACGATTTTGCAATCAACACTGCGTTTTTTGATGGATGCTCTAACTTTCATCGTTTTATTTTTTCTTAGTTAAGCTTGCGGCTTGCAGCGTTAAGCATTATTTATATCTGAAAATAATTCTCCCCCTGCTTAAATCATATGGGCTCATTTCCACACCAACTTTATCGCCGGGAAGAATACGGATGTAATTCATCCTCATTTTTCCTGAGATAGTTGCCAGTATTTCATGCCCGTTTTCTAGCCGTACCCGAAACATAGCATTACTTAATGCTTCTAAAATAACTCCATCCTGTTTAATAAGTGCTTGTTTCGCCATACTTTTTGGGGTCGCAAAGATAGGAGGATTTCCGGAAAAGAATACAAAAAAAATAGCCTCTGAAACAATTCTTTAAAAAAATTGCTGTTCAGAGGCAAAAAATATGCTTTTACCCTGTTAAATAGGCTCTTTTGTCAAGTGTACTTTGGTCATATTGAGATAATAATTCTGGAATTGATGTACGGAAATGGGCTCGTTCACATGGCGCCTGTCTTCTCTGTACCAGAAGCTAAGATGATTAAAATCGTCTTTTTTTTCAATCTGTAAACGAAAAGCCCCTTTCATATACTTTACAGTGCCATCTTCATTTTCATGGCGCTCAAAACTGAGGTTCTGCAGGCTTTCATCATTTAAGGGGATAGGGCTCAGCACATCACCACTGTACCAGAATTCCTGTTGCCCATTGGTTTCAATCAATGCCAGTTTTTGTGCATTATTTACTTCAAGCACCTCTCCTTCCATAGTGGTGCCTTCATTATCTACCATTATTATATCACCTTCTTTGAGTTCAGAAATTTTTATCATAAAGCAATTGTTTTGTATTACCCGAATTTAAAGAATTATTTGGCTGCTCCAAATTTTAGCTACGTTTCCTGTAATTAATAACAGCCCAGCCGTTTAAAACTACAGCAAAACCAAACATAATGAGCATTTGCTGTTTAATATCAGCTAAACCGCTGCCTTTTAATACCACCATCCGCATTACTTCAATAAAATAGCTTACAGGGTTAAATCTTGTAATCCATTGTGCCCATACCGGCATACTTTCAATTGAAGTGTACAAACCACCCAACAAAATAAAAATCATCATCAGAAAAAAAGAAATTAGCATGGCCTGTTGTTGTGTTGATGCAACTGTTGAAATGAGAAGCCCTAATCCTAAAACAGCTAACAAATAAACAGAAGCAAAAACATAAATTGTAAAAAATCCACCAATTGGCACAATTCCATACATTAACCTGGATATTAATAAACCTAAAGTAAGTACTACCATCCCCAAAATCCAGAAGGGTATTAATTTACCAATAATAAACAGATGCTTTTTAACCGGTGTAACATTGATCTGTTCAATTGTTCCGATTTCTTTTTCTTTTACAATATTGATTGCTGTTAAATTAGCACCTACCATTGTCAGTAACAGGACCAATATCCCCGGCACCATAAAATATTTATAATCAAACAACGGGTTATACCAGTTAGATGTGGTGACTTCAATTTGCGTTTGAGGACTGAAACGTGGAAATTGTATCCATTCTAATCTTACCTCCCTGTTAAAATCCTGGATGATACTTCTTAAATAGGCACTTCCTAAATTTCCTTTAACCCCGTTTATGGCATTACTGGCAATAAATAATTTGGCTTCACTTTCTTTTATAAGCGTTTTTTCAAATGAAGATGGAATTTCTAAAATCAAATCGGCTTTATCATCTTCTATCTGATGTAATGACTGTTCATAGGAAGATGAATAATATGTAAGTTGAAAATATCCAGATGATGTTATTTTAGAAATCAGTTGACGGGAATATGTTGAATGATCCTGATCGGTTACTGCCAGTTTTATGTTTTTGATTTCATAATCAGCTGCCCATGGAAGAATCATTAACTGAATAACGGGCATAATAAAAATGATTCGCAGGATTGAAGGATCCCGGAAGATTTGCCTGAATTCCTTTTGTAATAAAAATTTTAAAGTTCGCATCAGTTAATATTCATTTATAAAACCTTACTATTTATTGTAAACGTATTTTAAATCGTTTTACAGCTACTGTGAGGAAAAAAGTTAACATACCACACAAAACAAGTGTTTCTTTCCAAACGCCACTGATATTTAATCCCTTAATCATTACTGATTTTACAATGCTATAGTACCATTTTGCAGGAACAATATTTGAAATTGTTCTTAGTGGCAATGGCATGTTTTCAATGGGGAACATAAATCCACTCAGCATGACTGTAGGAAGGAATAATGCAACCAGTGAAATAAACATTGCAGCCTGTTGAGAATCGGATGCGGAAGAAATAAGCAATCCCAATGATAACGAAACCAGTGTAAATAATAAACTTTCAAGCACCAGCAATACAAGACTTCCATTAATAGGAACTTCCAGAACAAAGACACTTAATAACAGAATACTTGCAATATTGATTGATGACAATAATAAATAAGGAACCGCTTTTGCAAAAACCACCAATTGTGGTTTCATTGGAGAAACAAGCATAATTTCCATTGTGCCCATTTCTTTTTCCCGTACAATGGTAATTGCAGTCATCATGGTACACACAAGCAGCAGCACCATAGCCATAACACCCGGAACAAAATTATAAGCACCTTTCAATTGTGGATTATATAACATCCTGGTTTCTGTACTAATTGTATAGGGCAATTTCTGATTAGATGTAATGCGATTCTGATAATCCATTATTACTGCAGTTGCATAATTGGTAAGGGTATTGGCCACATTGGGATCAGATGCATCAGCAATTAACTGAACAGTTGTTTTATTAAAATGCTTCAGATCTTCTCCAAAATTATCAGGTATAACAATTGCTAATTTGATCTTTCCTTTTCTGAATGCAGATTCAATTTCTTTATAGGAAGTGAGATACTGATTTATTTCAAAATAATTACTTGCTTCTATTTCATTAATGAGCGAAATAGCTGCTATGTCTTTTGATTGATCCAAAATTGCAATTTTTGAATTTTTTACTTCATTGGTAAGAGCAAAACCAAAAATAATAATCTGAACAACAGGCATACCCAATAAAATAATCGTTGTTCGCTTATCCCTCCAGATGTGCAGGAATTCTTTTTTAACAAAGGCGAAAAAAGGAGAATGGAAAATGGAAAATGGAGAATTATGTTTCATCTACCTAAGTTTGTCTTAGTTGTTTTTACAATTCTAGCTAATAATCTTATCAACTCGTTGCATTCATTACCAAGTTCAGTGTACAATTCTTTATTTAAGTAATCGCCTTCCGAAAGCAACAAAAGCCAGTACTCTGTTTCATTAGCTTCTTTTAAAGCAATATTCATTTTATGCAGAAAGTCAGCTTTTGATTCCGCATTTTCTGCTTCTCTGATTAGTGCACCTATTGCTGTTCCACTTTTTAATAATTGTCTGGACAAAACAAATTCTTTTTTTTCTATAGACAGCAACTTATATACACTTACAATCTTCAATGCAAAAGCAACAGATTTTGAAGCTGCTATACTCTCTTTCATGATTTCCTTGTTTTCAATTATTCATTTTCAACTTTCAATTCTTTTAGCTCTTCTTGCTAATTTTAAAAACACTTCATCCATAGATGCTGCATCATGTTCTTTTTTCAGTTGAGCAGGTGTATCCAAAGCTTCTATTCTGCCATCAACCATTATACTTACCCGGTTACAATATTCCGCTTCATCCATATAATGCGTTGTAACAAAAATGGTGATGCCATTTTCTGCTGCCTGGTAAATCATATTCCAAAATTCCCGACGGGTAACAGGATCTACACCTCCTGTTGGCTCATCAAGAAATACTATTTCAGGTTCATGAAACACTGCAACTGAAAAAGCCAGTTTTTGTTTCCACCCTAATGGCAACGATTTTACCAGTTTATTCGCTTCTTTTTGCAAATGCAAATGATCAAGTATGAATGCCGTTTTTTGTTTTATGAATGTATCATCCATATGATAAATACCTCCATAGAATTGCATATTTTCTTTCACTGTTAAATCTTCATACAAAGAAAACTTCTGGCTCATGTAACCAATGTTCTTTTTGATTTCTTCATTTTGTTTATACACATCAAAGCCTGCTACTTTTGCTTTACCGCTTGTAGGCATTGATAAACCGCAGAGCATACGCATAGCTGTTGTTTTTCCTGCACCATTTGCTCCAAGAAAACCAAATATTTCTCCTTTTTGTACATCAAACGTTATAGCATCAACTGCTGTAAACTCATTAAAGCGTTTAGTTAATTTTTCGGCTGATATAATGAAATCGTTTTCCATATTAATTCTGCATCAATTGCATGAAACAATCTTCAATATCCGGTTCAATCTCGATAATTTCCACATCAGGATATTTACTGATTAGATATTGTTGAAGCAACTCTTTATTTCCTCCATCATTCATAATAACATGATGATAAATACCGGAAGGATAAGCCCTATCCACTTCATCAAATGAATTTAAATCGTTGAGTAAATGCAACAAATTTTCAGATCGTACTCCCCATAATGTTTTTCCAAATGATTTTACAATCTGCCCGGGTGTATCAATGGACATGATTGAGCCTGTTTGAATTAAAGCAACCCTGTCACACAATGCAGCTTCATCCATATAAGGTGTTGAAACAAGAATAGTGATGCCTTGTTGTTTAAGTCGTTTAAGCATTTCCCAGAATTCTTTTCTTGAAACAGCATCAACACCTGTTGTTGGTTCATCAAGAAACAATACTGATGGGCGATGAATTAACGCACAACTCAATGCCAGCTTCTGTTTCATTCCCCCGGAAAGCTGACCTGCTTTTCTGTTTTTAAATGGTTCAATTTGTGAAAAGATATCTTTAATTAAATCATAATTTTCTTCTACAGATGCATTGAAAATAGTTGCAAAGAAATTCAGGTTTTCAAGAACAGTTAAATCGGGATATAAAGAAAACCGGCCCGGCATATATCCCACCCTCTTGCGTATTTCTTTATAATCCTTAACAACATCAAACCCATCAACCGTTGCTGTTCCGCTATCGGCAAGCAGCAATGTTGTAAGTATACGAAACAAAGAAGTTTTACCAGCCCCATCCGGTCCAATAATACCAAACAACTCTCCATTGTTTACATTAAACGAAAGATCATTTAATGCAGTAACCTTTTCTTTTTTACTGTTGTATGTTTTGATGATATGTTGAACTGTAACTGCCGGCATTGAATTATTTTAATAGCACTTCTCCGTACATGCCGATTTTTAAATAGCCATCATTTTTTACATTAATTTTCATAGCATATACCAGATTGGCTCTTTCTTCTTTTGTTTGAATAGTTTTTGGTGTAAATTCTGCTTTATCTGAAATCCATGTGATGGTACCGGCAAGCTCCCTGTATTTATTTTTCCCATCATCAACCATTACTTTCACCTGTTGACCCAACTTAACCTGCGAAAGTTGATCGCCAGTTAAATAAGCTCTCAACTTCATCACATTGAGATCAGCAATTTTATATAATGCTTTTCCGGTTGATGTAAGTTCACCTGCTTCTGCATATTTTGTAAGTACAGTTCCATTAATCGGGTTCACAATATTTGATCGCTTAATCTGATCATTGAGTTGTTCTACACGTTTCTGAAGTGGTTTGTTTTCACTTAATATACTTCTGTTTTGTGTTGATACGTTACTACGCTGAACAGCAATTTGTTGTTGTGTAACATTCATTTGTTTTCTTACTACATCAATCTGTGCATTCATATCATCCAGTTGCTTACCCGTAGCTGCATCTTTACTGATCAAATTTTCAATCCGCTTTTTTTCCTGTAATAAATTATTGAGTTGAGATTGCTGAACAGCCAATTGATTTTGCAACAATTGAACCTGCGGACCTACATCAGCTGTTTTATCATTTAATGTACTGATGCTTGCTTCTACCTGCTCTTTTTGAAGAGTAATGCCTTCTGCATCAACAGTACCAACAATTTTATTTGCCGATACTGTATCGCCTTCATTCACTGAAAGTGATAAAATTTTACCGCTCAGTTCACTTGAAACAATCACTTCAGTTGCTTCAAATGTTCCTGATGCATCAAATTTATTTTCATTCTGTTTGCAGGCAATGAATAATACTGCCGCCGTAATTGTAAATAAGAGTATTCGCATAACTTAATTTTATTTTCCTGAAATGGTTTGATAATTAATTTGTGCCTGTAACAATTGCAATTGATGAACAATCAGATTTTGCCGTGCCTGGTCTTCTGCATTTACTTCCCTCAGATAATCGTTTGCTGTAATCACACCATTTTCCAATTGTGCATTGGCAGCTTCTTTCACTTTTGATCGTAATTCAATAATTTCTAGATCTTTTAAAATGAGTTGATTGATTTTATTTATCTCTGCCTGTTGTAGTTTTAGTTGAGAATTGGTATTGAGCACAAAAGCATCCTGCTGAACAGTTATCATTTGCTTATTGATTTGAATTAATTCTCTTTCATGTTTTGAAGTATATAACCATCCCAACGACCAGTTAAAACGAACACCGGTTACATAAAACATGGCAAACTTATTTTCAAGCATATTTAAACCCGGCCGGCCATAGCCTCCCTGAAAAAATAAATTGGTTTTGGGAAATGCTCTTGTTTTAATGAGACCTGTTTGCCCATCAAATAATTGTTGCTGTGATTGAAACAACTTTAACTCAGGCCGCTGAATTGGTTGCTGAGTTACTTCCTGATTAAGCTTTGGCTTTTCCAGAATAGTTGATGAAGTATATGTTTCCTTGGTAAATAAACTTAATACATCCAATAAACCCGATCTTGTTGCGATTAGTTCTATAGACCGTTGATCAGTTTTTAATAATTCAGCTTTTAAAATATTCAAACTCGATTTAAAAGCTACACCATTATTTACAAGTGCTTCGGTTTTTCTTATACCTGTTTCAATATCTTTTTTAATGAGTTCAGTTTGTTTGATTTGTTCATCAATAAACAGAATACTGAGATAAACCTGGTTAATGCGTTCTTTCAATTTAAACAACTCCACTTCAATTTTTTGTTCCTCTACATCTGCACTTAATAATTGAATATTTTTTTGTTGCTTTATAAACCCACCATCATAAATTAATTGATTTACATCAGTAACAATTCTATACTGATCCTTGCTTAAAGGCTCAATAGTAACATTAGGGACCGGAATCTTTACCATGGTTACCTCCGACTGATAAGTGGCTTGTCCATTAACAGCAAACTGCGGCAAAAACCCTTTCTTAATATTTTCAATTGTAATTTCTTTTGTTTGCCTGATTAAATCTTTTTGCCTGATCAGCGGATAATTCTGCCTTGCCAGTTCGTTTACTTTTTCTAAAGTAAGCGTTTGTGAAAAAGCTGTACCAGCTAATAAAAGAAGAAAAAAAACAAAATACTTGCCCATAAAATTTATTTTAACCAACTAGTTAATATTCAAGTAAATAATTATTTTCTTATTGAATCAATAATAAACCGTGGAATTTCTTTTTTGCGCTCTTCCATAATTTGTCTGTACTGCATTTCATCTAAACCCATATTCATCTGAAACATGGGTTTGCCTACAAAAGGGAAAATGGTCATCGAAACCAGGTTCATCAGTAATTGTACCGGGCTGATGGGTTTAATTTTTCCTTTTTTCACTTCCGTTTCAATTTGTTTCAGGAATTTTGTCGGATCCGGTTTTTGATCTCCTTTCCATATTTTTTTCATAAAATAGATTGGATCCTGATTTATTTCATTCAACACAAACAAAGGCAGGTAAGGGTTTGCGCTCATTACGGTAATATATTCATCACAGAACTGTTCAATCTTCACAAACAATGCTTCATCTGATGAAAAAATCTGATTCAACCTGGGAAATAATTGAGCAGCTGCTTCCATAAAAATCTCTTCAAACAACATTTCTTTGTTTTTAAAATAGTAATGAAGCAGGGCCTTGTTAATACCAGCCTCATCTGCAATATCCTGCATACGGGCACCATACATGCCTTTAGAAATAAAAACATTCCGGGCCGCATCCAGAATTTTTTGCTCAGCACTTTTATCTTTTTTCTGTTTACTCATTAAATTTAACCAAATGGTTAACAAATGTAACAACAGCTTTCCAATTGTCAAATTTTTTCCCGTTTCTTTTAAAAAAAATCATTTATAACCCTCTATCAGCACTGATATTTTATATTTATTCTTTTCGCTAAGGTGAAGTGATCGAGATCACCTGTTTTACCATATCAGAAATTTAATTTTAAATATGAATTCGAAGTTGATTATAAATAATATTAAACTTCGTGTAGCTTAGAATCATTATAGTCTATTTATAAAAATTAAACCTGATCCAAAATGAAAAAAATTATTCTGCCTTTACTTATTCTGATCCTGATGAGTTCCTGTAAAAAAGACTTGAACACTATGGCAGCTACTGAAAACGATATTACGCTTTCAGCTAATACTATAAATTTAGCATCTGCCGGATCT
>DAIOWB010000096.1:0-9036 GCA_036758725.1 Lacibacter sp. | reverse complement strand
TGGCAAACCATGTATGTTTTCTTTCTGCCATTACCTGCCATTGTATTTGCAGTTATCTATATTGGCTATACCATTTATATGGATAAAAAAGGTGGTGATTATGTAAACCACAGTGCACATTTATGGGGAGCAGCATGGGGCATTCTTGCAACAATCATTATGGAACCTACAGTAATACCGCATTTCCTTGAACAACTGATGCATCCAAGTTTTAATATCTGATCATTTTTATTGGGGATGATTTAATGAGAAATAAATTCAATCCGCAAAATCTGTTTTGTTGACTCTGTTATTTTAAAACGATCATCAATTCGTTGACCAACTGCCCAGATTATTTTTTGATTGCTCTCAATCACCCACATTTTTTCTTTTTCTGTTTTAGATAATTTCTGATCAATAAAAAAACGGGAAAGCTTTTTCTTTTTTTTCATTCCCAAAGGATAGAAATAATCACCAGTTTTCCATTTACGCAAAAGCAAAGGGAATTGGATAGCTGTTGCATCAATGCATGCGATGGAAGATGAATTTGAAATTTGAAATTTAAAATTTGAAATTTTTTCAAATTTTAAACCTCCCAATTCAAACTGAAGCGAATTCATTCCCTCTTCAATAATAATGTTTTTTGCTTCTGTAGATTCAACTGCTGAAATAATAAACCAATGCCTGTGTTTGATGATGCGGAAATTGAGTGCAGGCGAATCAATGTATTTACCCGATTCACTTTCTGCCAGTTTCAACACTTCATCAATTTGTTTTTCAGAAAATCCGTATGGTTTAATGATTTCATAAATCAGAGCCTTATTATTATATAACATCAACTGCTTGATGGGTATATGAACTTCAGCAGCTTTCTGTTTGCACAGTTTTTTAATAATTGCCTGTGTTGAAAGCTGGTAAAGCTTTTCAATTTCTTTAAATCGGTTGATATTATCCTGCAGATTTTCATTTACCTGCGGATATACTTTACTGATTGCAGGAATAATTTCATTCCGGAAAATATTTCTTGTGTACTTGGATAATTGATTTGATGAATCTTCTCTGTACTGCAACTGATGTTCTTCAGCATATGTAAGCAGTTCAGCTTTAGTAAAAGAAAGCAATGGTCTTTTTATATGTCCGTATGCAACAGGAATTCCTGTGAGTCCGTGTAACCCTGTGCCACGAAAGAAATTCATTAACAGTGTTTCATTATTATCATCTGCATGATGTGCGGTAAGAAGATGAAAAGTATCCGGATGTAACATGGCAGGTTGTGCTGCCAGCAAATCCTGATTGATGAGTTCTTCAAACCATTCATAACGCAACACTCTTGCAGCTTCCTGGATGGACAGTTTGTTTTCTGCAGCAAATTTTTCTGTATCAAATTTCTTTACTCTTACAACAACCTGATATTTTTCACCCAATGATTTTACAAAGATTTCATCTTGTGTACTCTCCGTTCCTCTTAATTGAAAATTACAATGGGCAATTGAAAAAGAATAGCCGGCTTTAAAACATAAATCAGTTAAAACAACACTATCTAATCCGCCGCTAACAGCAATTATCACATGATGATCTTTTTTGAAAAGATGATGATGCTGAATGTAGTTTTGAAATTTAGAAGTAAAATTCATTGAGGGTTACGCAACTTTAAGTTGCTTCTTTGCAATCTTTAAATCATAATCAACCTGTAAACGCATCCAGAAACCAGCTTCAATTCCCAATTGCTGTTCCAGTTTTAACGCAAGTAAAGCAGAAACATGACGTTTTCCCTTTATTAGTTCATTTAAATGAGGTGCCCGCATATCTATTAGTTCTGCAAATTCTTTTTGTGGAATATTTCTTGCTGTTAATTCTTCACCTAAGACAAGTCCCGGATGAAGTAATACATCAGAATTAAGCTCTTTGCCATTTTTCCCTATTACTTTAAATGTTCCCATTATTTATAATGATTTGATAAATTGTCAATAAAGATAATTTCGCTAAGCTTTATTTTATTTTTCTCAATTGTAAATTCAAGTCTGTATTTTAAGTCAACCCGATAGAATACAAACCCTTTTTATCACCCTTTAAAGCTTCAAAATTCAAACTCCTGAAATTTTTTAATTCATTTGAACTTTCAACGTTTCTTAGGATTTCAACTTTTGCTTTAAATTTCTCAATTACCTGATTACTGTATTTTAGTTTACCTGTTACGGGCAATCCTGCATAAAGCTTTTCAAGATTGGTATTTGTAAAGTAAACTTCCATTTACAACGATTCCCAAAATTAGGGAATTTAATTTGATCTTTAAAATGTCAATTCCTCCCAGGCACTTCTCAATTCATTAAATGCATGCTGTTCTCCTTTTTCCTTTGCCACATGCATCCCTTTCTGATACCATTCAACCGCTTTTTCATTATTCCCGTTTCGCTCAAATAATTTGGCCAAATGATAATAAGAACCCACATAGCCAGGCTCAAAGGCAAGCACTTCTTCAAACAAAACCCGTGCGGCATCATCATCGCCCAATTTAATGTATTCCAATGCCAGTGCATGTTTCAGAAAACTGTCGTTCGGTGTTTTCTTTAAAAATTCTTTAATCTGTTCAATTCTTTCCATACCTGTAAATAATTTTCAGAACATTTTTGGCGGCATCAAATGCAATGCTTTATCTTTGCTTAGTTGCATAAACAACTATTTTTTCAAACATTAATATAAATCAGAGTTTGCATGAAAATCTTAGTCTGCATCAGCAAAACGCCGGATACAACGGCAAAAATAGCCTTCACAGATAACAACACAAAGTTTGCACAGGAAGGTGTACAGTGGATTATTAATCCCTACGATGAATGGTATGCATTAGTACGTGCCATTGAACTGAAAGAAAAAGATCCAACAACTGTTTTACACTTAATCACTGTTGGCAATGTTGATACTGAACCCATCATACGAAAAGCATTGGCGCTTGGGGGTGATGAAGCCATAAGAGTGAATACCGACAGTAACGACAGCTTTTATATTGCATCGCAAATTGCTGAAGTTGCAAAACAAGGCGGATATGATTTAATTTTTACCGGTAAAGAAACCATTGATTACAATGGATCTTCTATTGGTGGAATGATTGCCGAATTGCTTGATCAGCCTTATGTTTCTCTTGCAACAAAATTTGATTTGAATGCAACAACGGCCACCATTGAGCGTGAAATTGAAGGGGGTGAAGAAACATGTGAAGTGAATTTACCTGTGGTTGTGAGCTGCCAGAAAGGTGTAGCTGAACAGCGTATTCCCAACATGAAAGGCATTATGGGTGCCCGTTCAAAACCATTAAAAGTAGTTGAAGCTGTTGCCGCAGAGCATTTAACTTCTATTGCAACATTTGATTTACCTCCTGCAAAATCAGGAGTAAAATTAGTTGATCCTGAACATGTGGGTGAACTGATAAGATTGCTGCATGAAGAAGCGAAAGCGTTTTAAAAATGGATAAATGTTTAATGGATAATTGATAATGGCTTCAATGAAAGAGAACATACTTAAAATAAAAAGCTTTGAATTTGCAGTAAGGACAGTAAACTTATGCAAATACCTGAAAAAGCAACATAATGAGTATATTCTTTCACAACAAATTCTAAGAAGCGGTACAGCAGTTGGAGCTTTGGTACGAGAAGCTGAGCATGCTGAAAGCATGAAAGATTTTATCCATAAACTTAATATAGCACTCAAAGAAGCAAATGAATCAAAGTATTGGCTTGATTTACTGGTTGCTTCTGATTTTATAACCAAAGAAATGTTTCACTCTTTAAATAAGGACTGCGAAGAATTACTGAAAATACTTACTGCAAGTGTAAAAACTTCAAAATCCAAATTAAAATAATTATCATTTATCAATTAATTAATTATCAATTATATGAGCGTTTTAATATTCATCGATGCTGCTGATGGTCATGTAAAAAAATCTTCTTTTGAAGCTTTAACGTATGGTGCACAGTTAGCAAAACAATTAGGAACAGGTGCAGAAGCTGTATTACTTGGAAATGTTGCTGATGATGTTGCAGCATTAGGTAAATATGGCGTTACAAAAATTCATCAGCTTTCTAATGAAGCATTGAGTCATGTAGATGCACAGGTGTATGCAAAAGCTATTGCTGATGTGGCAACTGCTATTGGTGCAACTGTTATTGTTTTGTCGCACAATTTAACTGGCAAAGCTGTTGCTCCCCGGTTAAGTGTTCGGTTAAAAGCCGGATTAGTGGCAGGTGCTGTTGGTTTACCCGATACAAATACTGGTTTTAATGTAAAGAAAGCAGTTTTCAGTGGTAAAGCATTTGCGCATATTTCAGTGAATACTCCTGTAAAAATCCTTTCTATCAGTCCCAATTCATTTCAAACAATTGCCGGTGAGGGTACTGCAGAAGTTGTATCAACAGCAATTACAGTTGATGCTTCAAAAATAAAAATAACAGCTACAAATAAAGTAACGGGTGAAGTTCTATTGAGTGATGCCGAACTGGTTGTAAGTGCAGGAAGAGGATTAAAAGGCCCTGAAAACTGGGGAATGATTGAAGAACTGGCAAAATTACTTGGAGCAGCTACAGCATGCAGCCGCCCGGTTGCTGATTCACATTGGCGCCCGCATCATGAACATGTAGGACAAACGGGTGGTTCCATTGCACCTAATCTTTACATTGCAATTGGCATTAGCGGTGCTATTCAGCATTTAGCTGGTGTAAACCGTAGCAAAGTAATTGTGGTTATTAATAAAGATCCTGAGGCTCCTTTCTTTAAAGCTGCTGATTATGGAATTGTGGGTGATGCATTTGATGTTGTACCAAAGATGATCACAGAGATTAAAAAGCTGAAAGGGGTCGCATAAAAAATATTTAAATCCGATGATTGAAAAACGCCGCAAAAACGGCGTTTTTTTTTACAAAAAATAGTACCTGTAAATAATTTAAAGGAATGATACAATTAATATCAAAGCCCTTAAATTTGCTATGGTATATGAAAAAGATAGAACTGGAAATAGTAGCACTCTCCCACAGCATTACGCAAACACACAGCTATGCAGTGGTGTTAGGCGAAATCAACGGGCTTCGCCGTTTACCTATTGTAATTGGTGGTTTTGAAGCGCAGGCCATTGCAGTTGCACTGGAACGTATGCAACCCAGCCGGCCGCTTACGCATGATCTCATGAAAAATTTTATGCTTGCTTTTAATGTTGACCTGCATGAAATAGTGATCAACGATTTACAGGAAGGTATTTTTTATTCTAAACTTTTATGCTCGTCTGATAATGATACGGTTGAAATTGACAGTCGTACAAGCGATGCCCTAGCTTTAGCGGTACGTTTTGGCTGCCCCATTTATACGTATGAACATATACTTGAAAGTGCCGGTATTTTAATGGAAGATGAAGATGAAAAAAAGCAAAAAGAAGAAGTCACCATCAGCAGCAGCGATGAAGGAAGAGAAGATTTAAAATCACTGAGTATTGAAGAATTGCAAACCCTGTTAAATGAAGTACTTGAACAGGAAGATTATTTAAGAGCCATTGCCATCAGAGATGAACTCAGCCATCGCAAAAAGTAATTGATAATGGATAATTGATAATTCAGTATTCTCTGTTGCGGTATTCAAGTAATTATCCATTTTCAACTAAACAATGATTCATTTTCCATGATCGTTTTCCCCAATTGCAAAATCAATTTAGGTTTACAAATCCTCAATAAACGGGAAGATGGTTTTCATAATCTGGAAACAATATTTTATCCAGTTCCTTTATGCGATGCTTTAGAAGTAGTAAGATCTTCTTCTCAATTTCCTTCATCAACGATATCATTTCAAAGTACAGGCCTGCCAATTGATATCTCTTCAGAAAATAACTTATGCATCAAAGCATATGATCTGCTTAAAAAAGATTTCCCTTCCCTCCCACCTATTCAAATGCATTTGCATAAAACCATTCCAATGGGTGCCGGATTAGGTGGTGGCAGTAGTGATGCAGCTTTTACATTAAAATTGCTCAATGAAAAATTTAAACTCGGTATTTCACAGCAGCAATTAATTCAATATGCATTGCAACTGGGAAGTGATTGCCCGTTCTTTATCATCAACAAACCTTGTTATGCAACAGGAAGAGGTGAGATTTTAGAAACAGTTGAGTTGGATTTATCCGCTTGCAAGTTGGCGATTATAAACCCTGGCATACATGTAAATACAGGTTGGGCCTTTGCACAATTGAACATCGATGGTTCAGGTCGCTTTAAGCACCCCGACCCTAAACAAATCATTCAACAACCCATTTCAACCTGGAAAGAACAACTTAAAAATGATTTTGAAGAAGCAGTTTTTAAAGAGTTTCCTGAGATAGAAACCATCAAACAACAACTTTATAACGCAGGGGCCATTTATGCATCCATGACAGGTAGCGGAAGTACTGTTTATGGTATTTTTAATAAGAATCAAAGGCCCGAATTATACACACCAAGTTCTTATTTTTACAAACTAGTTTAATTATCAGCCAATTTAACTAACTCGCTTAAATTCAGATGCTCAGTACTCATAACTAATTCGCCTTTTTCATCAACAGGCCACAGTTCCCTGGGTTTATCCCAATATAATTCAATACCATTTCCATCAGGATCGTTGAGGTAAATAGCTTCGCTTACACCATGGTCAGATGCTCCGGATAAAGGATAATTCTCGTCCATTAACCGCTTAAAAATAGTAGCCAGGTCTTTTCTTGTTGGGTACAAGATTGCAACATGGTATAACCCGGCTGTATGTACAGGTGCCGGCGCTGCACCTTTACTATGCCAGGTATTTAAACCAATATGGTGATGGTATCCACCTGCAGAAAGAAATACAGCCTGGGAGCCATATTTCTGCATCACTTCAAAACCCAAAAGATCTCTGTAAAACTTTAACGAACGCTCAAGATCTGCCACTTTTAAATGCACATGACCAATCCTTGTTTGAGCAGGAACTGTATAACTCATAACTATTGCAATTTTGCCAAGTGAAAGTAAGGAAGTATTTTTGAGTGCACAATGAAACAGGTTTTACACTTTTTGCAGTTAAATCTAGATCTCCTCAATCATCGAGGTTAAAATTACCCTTGCCCCTACTAAAGGGGTAATCAAGCATTGCCTGTTGTTTCACATTTTCCATTTTCAATTATACTTTTTCAACTTTTTTTTATGCATTCTACTATTTCAGTATCAACCAATACACAATATTTTCTTGATTTAGAAGATAACTACGGAGCTCACAACTATCATCCTATACCTGTGGTTTTAAAAAAAGGGGAAGGTGTTTTTCTATATGATGTTGATGATAAACGTTATTACGATTTTCTCAGTGGTTATTCAGCAGTTAACCAGGGACATTGTCATCCAACTATTATTGCAGCACTAATTGAGCAGGCACAAAAGCTCACGCTCACCTCCCGTGCTTTTTACAATAATCTTTTAGGTGAATATGAAAAATTTGTAACGGCCTATTTTGGTTATGATAAAGTGTTACCCATGAATACGGGTGTTGAAGCCGTAGAAACCGGTATTAAATTAGCAAGACGCTGGGGCTATGAAGTAAAAGGCATTGAAGATACCAAAGCAAAAATCATAGTATGCGAACAAAACTTTCATGGCCGCACCAGTACGGTGATTTCATTTAGTACTGATCCCAGTTCTTATACAAAGTTTGGCCCTTATATGCCGGGTTTTAAAGTAATTCCGTATAATAATCTTGAAGCATTGAAAGAAGCTTTAAAAGATGAGCAAGTGTGTGGCTTTTTATTTGAACCAATACAAGGCGAAGCTGGTGTTGTAGTTCCTGATGAAGGTTATTTATCTGCTGCCAAACAATATTGCGAAGATGCCAATGTGCTTTTTATTGCTGATGAAATTCAAACAGGTTTGTGCCGTACTGGTAAAATGCTGGCCTGCGATCATGAAGATGTAAGGCCTGATATTTTACTTTTAGGCAAAGCTTTAAGTGGTGGTGTTTTACCGGTAAGTGCTGTGCTTGCTGATGATGAAATTATGATGACCATAAAACCCGGACAACATGGAAGTACATACGGAGGCAATCCACTTGCCTGTAATGTTGCTATTGCAGCATTAAAAGTTTTGAAAGATGAAAAGCTTGCAGAAAATGCAGAGAAGATGGGAAAATTGCTGAGAGATGAATTACTTGCCCTTAATTCCCCTTTTATTACTGTAGTAAGAGGCAGAGGTTTATTGAATGCAATTGTGATTAAACATCCTAACCCCGAAGCAGCCTGGGATTTTTGTATGGAATTAAAAGAGAACGGATTGCTTGCCAAACCAACACATGGCGATAAAATTCGTTTTGCACCACCATTAATTATTAATGAACAGCAAATAAAGGAATGTATTGAAATCATCAGGAAGAGCTTAAAAATTCTGGAATAAAAAAGTGGAATATAAAATACAAGCCCTGCCTGTTGTTATTTCCCGGCAGGGCTTTCTGTTTCAGCTACGTTTTGAAACCTTATTTTTGCAACTCAATTAATGAACTATATGAGCGAAGAAAAGAGTTTGAATTTTATTGAAGAAATTATTGAAGAAGATCTGAAGAATGGCAGGCATCAATCAATTCTTACACGCTTTCCGCCAGAGCCCAATGGTTATTTACATATTGGCCATGCTAAAAGCATTTGTTTAAATTTTGGCTTAGCAATAAAATATGGCGGACAAACCAATTTACGTTTTGATGATACCAATCCGGTTACAGAAGAAACTGAATATGTAGACAGTATAAAAGATGACATCAGCTGGTTGGGTTTTACCTGGGCCAATGAGTTTTATGCATCCGATTATTTTGAACAGTTATTTGTATTTGCAAATAAACTCATTCAAAAAGGGTTGGCTTATGTTGATGACAGCAGCAGTGAAGAAATTGCCGAACAAAAAGGTACTCCTACTTCTGCTGGAAGAAGAAATCAATTTGCTGAAAGAAGTATAGAAGAAAACCTGCAACTCTTTGCAGATATGCGTGCAGGAAAATACAAGGATGGCGAAAAAGTTTTACGGGCAAAAATAGATATGAGCTCAC
>DAIOWB010000095.1:1573-9107 GCA_036758725.1 Lacibacter sp. | reverse complement strand
CGTTTCAGGTTTTATTCAAAAGAAGATATTCTTGTATTAACAAAAATCAGAAGGTTTGAAACCAAACTGGGAGAGCATGTAAAAATTGTTACAAATAAAGATGACCTGGAGCAATCACTTGAGCAATCATCAGCTAAATATGTTTTGTTTGGAATTCCTGAAGACATTGGTGTAAAAGCAAATGCCGGTGTGGGAGGTGCAGATACTGCATGGTTTCCTTTTTTAAATGCTTTTCTTAATATTCAAAGCAATGAATTTTTATCGGGTGATGAAATTTTATTATTGGGGCATTTTGATTTTAGTGATATGGAAAGCCTGATTGAGGCCAACGCACACGGATACGAAGAAAAAATTGAAGCGTTCAGACATGCTGTATTAACAATAGATACTGAAGTTGAGAAACTGGTAAAAGTGATTACATCAAAGAAAAAAATCCCCATCGTAATAGGAGGTGGACATAATAATGCTTATCCGTTAATTAAGGGTTCAGCAAAAGGGCTTTACAATGCAGGGTTACTGCAACTGGCACAAATCAATTGTATTAATTTAGATGCACATACAGATTACAGGCCTGCAGAAGGAAGGCATAGCGGGAACGCATTCAGGTATGCAGAAGATGATGGGTATCTTCAAAAATATTGTGTAATAGGATTACATGAAAATTATATTCCGCAAAATGTTTGGATGGATTTTGTAAACAATCCGTTTTTTGATTTAATTACGTATGAAGATATTTTTATTCACGAAAAAAGAAATTTCATTCAGGCCGTTGCACATGCAACAGGTTTTACAGAAGATACATACACAGGAATAGAACTGGATCTTGATAGTATAGAACATACACTCAGCAGTGCAATGACGCCTTGTGGCATCAGAAGTTTAAACGCCAGGCAATACATCAGTTTTGCAGCTACAGATAGCAAAGTGGCATACCTGCACATTTGTGAAGGCGCCAGCTTTTTAAACGATGGACGAAAGAGTGAAACTACCGGTAAATTAATCAGTTACCTGGTGAGTGATTTTTTGAAAGCCAGAAATGAAATTTAAAAAACAGGCTCTGTTATACTGATATCTGAATTTTTGTTGATTGTTTTTATTTTTTTATATAAGGTTAATGCTTCTTTTTCTTTTTTTTCAATTTGATACACTTTAATTAATCCTGTTAATGCCCAGATGTTATCATTGTTATTTTTCAAGTCATACAAAAAAACTTTCTCTGCATTTTTCCAATCATTTTTTTGTAAATAGGCATTTCCCAGGAAATGTTTGGGGTTGAGCAACCAGTCCCTTGGTTCATTATATACCATATTTTCCTCTGATGTAACTGCTTTGCTGAAAAAGGTTATAGCATTACTGAATTGTTTTTGGTTTAAAGAAATAGTCCCTTTAAGTAAATTCTCAGCAACATTTGCACCATCCAGCGCAGATGAAAAAGGCGAAAAAGGCAAAGCCAGTTGAGGGTCATTCATAATAAGCTGCAGTTGTTTTAATTCTTTATTTGCTTCAACTATTTTAATTTGATGTGCAAAAGCCATTCCTCTGCCAAAATGATAAAGAACATTTGCATATTTAAGTTTTACTTCTGGTTTTTCTGTGTTTAATAACTCATCCCATCTTCCAAATCTTACATCCACTAATACAGGTGTCATATAAATATATTGAACGTAATTACCCAAAGCGCCTTCTAACTCTAAATAATCAGCTGGAATACTTTTTATTAATTCCTGTGCAGATTGTACAGAGTAATTTAATTTTCCTGCAAGCATTGCATGGTTTGTTTGCATATGCAGATTATGAATGACATATAAAAAATCAGATCCTTTAGCCGGCGCATATAGTTCTATAACTTTTTTATAGCTGTTTAAAGCAGTTTCATTTACAAGACTGCCCTTTATGTAATTTCCTGTTCGCAGATAGATATGTGAAGGCATATGTACCATGTGTGATAATGCCGGTGTTAAATTTCCTAAACGATCAGCACTGGGTATTGCAAGCTTTGCAAATGGGGAAGGTTCCATTACATGTATATAGTAATGATTTGCTCCCGGGTGATCTGGTGTTTTAGCTAATGTTTTCTCCAGTATTGTACGAATTTGTGGAGTCCATGGTTTAGGTTGTCCGTTATTTAACCACAAATCCCAGGGATGTTGTAACATTAAGGCATCAGCAAATAAAGTTGCTGCATCAGCATGATCAGGGAACTGGAAATAAACATTTTTCATTTCATTGGCATATAATTGATTTAAATGTTCTCTTGTTTGTGTTGTATCAGAAGTATAACGTACTCGCTGTGCATGTATCAGTTTTTTTTCTAACAAAGAACATGAAGAGGATAAATCAACAGCTTTTTCAATTGCTGTTAATGCATCAGGTGTGGCAATATATCCAAAGTCATTAATATTAGGTCCATAGGTTAAAGCTTTTGCCCAATAAATCATTGCTGCGTCAGGATCAAACTTTTCAGCTTTTTTAAAAGAGGCCATTGCTTCTATAATATGAAAGCCGTAATACATATTAATGCCCTGGTTAAAATAAAATTGAGCGCTGTCGCTGGAAGTAGTTATTTTCCATTGATAGTTTCCTGCTCCGGGAATAGGAGGGATATCAACTTCATCTAATTTGTTATTTATTGTATTCCAATCAGGAGTGCATCTGATGATGGTTTTTTGTTTGTATAATTTAAGATAAGCAGACTGATTATCTGATTGATAACGATGTGTTACCTGTACCGCCAGCAATGCGGTTACAAATGCCGGAATAACTAATAAGATTAAACGGTATCTCATTTTATTTTGATTGAGAACAGTAAACTAAAAAAAATAAAGCTTTTTTAAAAGAGAAGATGAGTATTTATTTTAAAACCCGGTTTTTAATTTCAATTCTTCCACTACATTATAAATAATTGGGCAACGGCTATAATGCATCATTACTGTAAACAATCTTTGTTTAAAATTGGGGAGATGCAGTGCAGGAAATTCACGGCAACCGGCAAACCGGTTTTCATACACGGTACATTTATTGTCAATTAAAAAATGACAGGGTATTTGATTGATGATCAATAACCCATTATTTCCTTTCTCCAGGTAACGGTTGTCAAAATCTGTTCTGCTGAGTTGTAATTTTTCAGAAACCACATCGGCTTCTTTTTCTGTAACATTAATCATTAAACTTTTGCAACAATTACCACAGGTTGTACAATCTATTAATGGTTCAATGATTTTATTTAAAGCAAAAACTTCTTCATCAATTTCCTGTTCATTAAATGTATTTAAGAAAGAAACAAAATGTTCATTTTCTGTTTCTTTTTCAAAAGCCAGTTGTTGTATAGTTGAAATTGATTTTTGCAATTGCATAGGATGAAGGTAAGTGAAATAAAAAAGGCTTTCTTATGAAAGCCCCTTTTAATAGTTCTTACAAAAACTTACTCAACAGGAGTAAGATATTGTGTATAAGAATAGCCTTCTTCACCATCATCGGTTTTAATAAACCACCACTGATCGTTTTCTTTACGAACCAGAGTTACAATTTCATGTCTTGCTGCTTTGCCAACAATACTGCTGTCAGTACCAGGCCCACTACGTATATTTAAATTGGTTTTGTTGGTAGTAACTTTCAGTTTAGCACCTTCACTAATGCCAGCAACACTGTTTATATTGAGCATCAGGTCGCCCGATGAATAATCAGGATCAATACTGCCATAGATATCCCAAAGTTGCTGTTTAACAGCACCAGTGCTTTCTCCATCAATATATAAAACGCCATCTTGCTCACGTACCTGCAGATTTACAACCGGAGCGGCAGTTGCTGCATCAATCAATTGTTTATATTTTTCTTGTAATGCCATAATTTGTTTCCTCCTTTAATTTATTTTTTTACTAATCCGGATGATATGATATTTTTTAATCCCATAGATCTGAGTGCATTTAAACCCATCATTAACTTTTGCACTTTGTCTTTAGCAATTTCACCGGTAAGAGTAAGTACACCATCTTTCAACTCACTTTTTACTGTAGGGAAATCTTTCAATGCATCAGTAATTGCCTGGCCTAATGCATCTGTTACTTCAGGTACAACAGGAGCCGGAGGAGTAACGGTACAATTGTTTACAACACTCTTTACACCTTCAATCTTTTTTACTGCGTCTTCGCATTTAGTTTTACAAGCATCGTCTTTACAAATACCACTGATTGTTGCAATGCCATCTTGCACGGTAACCATTGTACCAGCCATATCAGCATCTGCTTTCAAAACAGTTTCAATAGAAGCCTGTATATCGGCATCTTTTAATTTTTTCGCACAGGATGTTGTACCCAGCACCAGAACAGATGCCAACAATACAAAACATACTTGAATTGTCTTTTTCATAATTTAAAAATTTTTAGGGTTCGAAAGTATTGTATTTTATTCTTAGTTTTTATGCTTTGCTTAAATAAATAATTATACACATTTTTTAAGTGCATGCAACCATTTTTAAAACATAAAAAAAGGCCGTATGCAATACGGCCTTTATGAAAATTGGTTTGAATTTAATAGCTCAGTGTCATTTCAACCCTTCTGTTCAGCGACCTTCCTTTTTCAGTTTTATTATCTGCAACAGGCAACGTATCGCCATAACCTTTGTAAGTAAGCCGCTTTTCTGCAATGCCATTATTTATAAAATAATCAGCTACTGCTTTTGCCCTGCGTTCACTCCACATCATATTTCTTTCAGTTGTACCTCTGCTGTCAGCATGAGCTGATATAGACAAGTTCAGGTTGGGGTTATTCTGCAATAATTTTAATACTTCATCTAATGAAGTAAATGATTTTTTCAAAATAACATCGCTTGCAAAATTGAAATAGATGTTTTTAGCGGCCCTCTCCACTTTTTCTTTCTCTTCAACCTTTACTTCAGGACAACCATTGTTAGCTGTAACACCGGCAATATCAGGACATTTATCTTCTTCATCATTAATTCCGTCTTTATCTGAATCTGGTATTGGGCAACCCTGGTAACGGGCTACGCCTGCTTCATCTTTACATTTATCATCCTTATCTGCAATGCCATCATTATCGGTATCAGGGCAACCATTGAGTGTTCCTTTTTCAGTTGGGCATTTATCGTTTTTATCTGCAATACCATCGCCATCACTATCCGGGCAACCCATTATTTTACCGGCAACTGTTGGGCATTCATCTTTAGTATCTTCAAATCCATCAGCATCTGCATCGGGTGGCATTACTGGTTTTTCAGGTTCTTTAACTTCAACTTTTTTGCTGGCAAAAGGGGATTGTTGTGCAAAGCCAACACTATAAAACAAATAATCATTATTAATGCCCGAAGTAATTTTTTTACGCCATTGTGCCTGTGCAATAAGATAAGCTCCTTCTTTAAAACGAAATTGAAGCCCTGCCCCAAGTGGTGCATACACTTCTATTTGGTCAATAAAATACCCGGCTCCAACTCCTGCAGTTAAAAAGGGATTTACTTTCGATTTTTCAGAAAATGCTTTCAAATGAAGTAAAGCATCGAGCTGCGGGGTAAATTTTGCCTTGCCTATGCTGTCGTTCTTAACAAAAAGAGCGGGGAAATTTGAAAACGTACCGGTTAGGTTGGCCGAAAAATCAACCTTTTGGGTAAGGCCTTTCCAAAAGCTTATACCAAGACCAAAAGATTTTTCTCCGGGTTTATACCATTCTTTTTGCTTTAAAGCAACAGAAAGGCTAGAATCCTTTATTTGACCGGGAAAGGAATAATCTGAAAGGCTGATATTAAAAGAGAATATTTGAGGTTTTACCCCCAATTTAACCTGGGAAAAAGCAAAGGTACTACTCAAAAGTGCAAGGAAAGTTAGTTTTTGGGTTAGTTTCATAGAAATGTTTGATTGCAAAATTAACGCTCAAAAGATAAAATTTGGTATAAATAGCCAGCTTTCTTTTATGTTAGGATAAATGTGAAAGAAATTGATGTTTTCTCGAAAGTCTTGCTTAAATTAGATTAGCTCTTTAAAGAAACAAATATTTATAATAATTTAAAACTGTTTCCAATGGTTACTACAGACACAACACAGCTTAATAAGGAGTGCAATTTATGGAGAGATGAATTGCGTTCCTGCCGTAATGAAATGGGCCGTCTCCGTGATCAACTGCAACGCTTTGCCACTGGCCAAAACGACAAAGAAGTACTTTCTGAAGTTGAACATTTTCACAACCAATTTTACATTCAGCAGATCAATATTCATGATCTGAAACAGGCAATTAAAAATCACGACAGAAAATTATCGATGGACATTTCCACATCAAATGGAAAAGTTGCTGATGAAATAATTTCTGAACATGAAGAATTAAATGATCAGTACGAAAATCTGAAACATACTATCGATGAACTCCGGAGCGACTTTGCAAATTTTGTTGCTAAAGTATAGCTGTTCTTCATCTACAATAACTGCCAACCAAAACCATTCGATCAATCTGTTCCCTTATTAATGATGCTTACAAAAAGCTGTAAGCAATTATTTATTTAATTATATAAAACAAATATTATGGCAGAATTTGATACCTCACACGTAAAAAATATTGTCTTCCTGGGCCATGCTGGTTCCGGTAAGACAACCTTAGCGGAATGCATGCTTTATGAAGCTGGAATTATTAATCGCAGAGGCACAATTGCAGAAAAAAATACAACCGCAGATTATCATGAACTGGAGCAGGAGAGAGGCAACTCTATTTTTTCTAAACTGCTTCACACTAAATGGAAAGGATATAAAATAAATATTATTGATACACCAGGTTATGATGATTTTATTGGTGAAGTAATCAGCGCTCTGCGGGTAGCCGATACCGGTGTAATGTTATTGAATGCAGCACATGGTGTTGAAGTTGGTACAGATATTATGTGGGATTATACGGAGCAATTTAAAACACCCATGATTTTTGCAGTAAATAAAATGGATGATGAAACTGCTGATTTTGACCGTACTGTAAATGAAGCTAAAGCACATTTTGGAAATAATGTTACAGTTGTACAATATCCACTTAATCAGGGCCCGGGATTTAATGCAATTATAGATGTGTTGAAAATGACCATGTATAAATTCCCCGATGCCGGTGGCAAACCCGAAAAATTGCCAATACCAGATACTGAAAAAGAGAAGGCAGAAGAATTACACAAACTTCTTGTAGAAGCTATTGCTGTAAACGATGAAACCTTAATGGAACATTATCTTGATAAAGGAGAATTGGATGAAGATGAAATGAGAATTGGTTTAAAGAAATCACTCATAAATCATGATCTGTTCCCCTTGTTCTGTTTAAGTGCTGCCAAAGATATGGGCAGCGGACGTTTAATGGGCTTTATTGATAATGTATGCCCCAGCGCTAATGAAATGCCTCCGCAAAAAACAAGAACAGGAGGAACTTTAAGTTGCGAAGCCAACGGGCCTGCCTGCATTTTTGTTTACAAAACAATGTCTGAACCACATGTTGGAGAACTTTCATTCTTTAAAGTATTTAGTGGAACCATTAAAACAGGTATGGAACTGGTAAATGAATCAAC
>DAIOWB010000095.1:0-1473 GCA_036758725.1 Lacibacter sp. | reverse complement strand
ACTGAGTTAAAGCAAACGCTGATTCATTGTATGGGTGATATGCACCTGGCAGTTGCTAAATGGAAGATTGAACATATGCAAAAAATTGAAGTAAAGTTTTCAAGACCACGTATTGCATATAGAGAAACAATCAGACGAAAAGCAGATAGCATGTACCGCCATAAAAAACAAAGTGGGGGCAGTGGCCAGTTTGGTGAAGTGCACTTACGAATTGAACCCTGGTATGAAGGAATGCCCGAACCTGCCGACTTAAATGTAAGAGGAAAAGATATTCTTGAACTATCATGGGGAGGCAAACTGGTATATTATAATTGTATTGTTGGAGGTGCTATTGATCAACGTTTTCTTCCTTCGGTTTTAAAAGGAGTTATGGAAAAAATGAATGAAGGTCCTTTAACCGGATCTTATGTACGTGATGTTCGTGTATGTGTGTATGACGGGAAAATGCATCCTGTTGACAGCAATGATATTTCATTTAAAATTGCAGGGTTGCAGGCATTTCGCCAGGCATTTCAACAAGCAGATCCACAGTTACTGGAACCCATGTATCATCTGGAAGTATTGTGTCCCGAAGATCTTACAGGTGCTGTTATTGGTGATCTGCAAACAAGAAGAGCAACTGTTGAAGGGATGGATGCTGAGAGTCATTTTACCAAAGTAATTGCAAAAGTTCCCCTTGCAGAAATGCAGGATTACAGTGGAAATCTCCGTTCATTTACCCAGGGCCGTGCAAAATTCAGAATGAGTTTCTTTGATTATGAACCGGTACCATTTGAATTGCAAAGAAAACTGGTTGATGAATACAGTAAAACAAACAAGGAAGAATTAGTAGCATAACTAAAATTTATTTAGTTTAAATAAAAGATCCTGTTTCTTATGAAACAGGATCTTTTATCTTTTATGCTTTCAATACTTAATGATTGATGAGCTAATAATCTTTATTCGGTATTTGATAATACACGTTTTTCTTCAATTACAATATCATCAGCTTTTTTAACCACCACATTTGCAATAGCAAATTGCAAGGCTGTACCCAACATCTTTGTAATTGGATTTTTTGATGTGCCAAATAAAACTTTTTTTGACAGGTAACCTGTAAGCAACCCGAGTGCTCCGCTTAATATTTTGCTTTTTATATCAGGTATTGAAGCAACTTCAAACATGGTATTTTTAATAAAGTTTAATGGTTTTAAAAGTTCATGAGTGCTATGTAATTCTTCCTTTAGTAATTTTAATTCACTGGCTTGTTTAGCTTGCAACAAAAGGATTTTTTCTTTTAAAAGAACTGCTTCATTTTTCATAATTACGACAGTTTTTGTTGGAGCATTTGAGAAATGACCGAATTGCTTACGGGTGTTTTTATCCATTGAAGCCTGAATGTATAAAGCAGAGCGGCAATAAGAAGATAGCAACCGCCTACTATAAAAAATCCTGAATAATAATTACCCATGTTTTCTCCTATTACCAGGGCAA
>DAIOWB010000094.1:0-9186 GCA_036758725.1 Lacibacter sp. | reverse complement strand
TCACCCATAATTATTTTAAAATGCCAGATGAGGGCTTCCATACTTGTATACACATCTTTCTTCTCCGGCAAATAATATTCAGGAACATTGGCATGATACACTTCTGCATCGGCTCCTTTAATATCCTGTATTTTTTTATATGCCTGATCAATTAAACTTAAACTCTGCCACATTTCTACATTACGAACCAAATAACGATCATATGCATCACCGGTAGTACCAACAGGAACAATAAAATCAAAATCTTCATAAGAAGAATAAGGTGTATGAACCCGTACATCATAATCAACACCTGATGCTCTTAAGTTGGGCCCGGTAAAACCATAATTCAATGCACGTTCAGCACTGATTGGGCCGCAACCTTTTGTACGATCCACGAAAATTCTGTTACGTGTAAAAAGATTTTCAAACTCTTTTAATACTCTCGGGTATTCCTTTAAAAACTTCTCCAGCTTTTGCCATGCAACAGGTGTAAAATTTCTTTCAAATCCACCAATACGGCCAATATTTGTTGTTAAGCGGCTACCGCAAATCTCTTCATATATTTCATAGATGAGTTCACGGTATTCCATGAGATAAACAAATCCTGTAAAGGCGCCGGTATCTACACCTATAATAGAATTACAAATGAGGTGATCAGATATTCTGGCCAACTCCATAATAATGATGCGTAAATAATCTACACGCTTTGGAGTTTTTACTCCCAATAATTTTTCGCAGGTTAAATGCCATCCCATATTATTGATAGGACTGCTGCAATAATTCAACCTGTCAGTGAGTGGAGTAATTTGATAGAGCGGACGACGTTCAGCAATTTTTTCAAAAGCCCGGTGAATATATCCAACAGTTGATTCAGAAGAGAGAATACGTTCACCATCTACTTCCAGGATATTTTGAAACACACCATGCGTTGCAGGATGTGTTGGGCCCAGGTTCAGTGTTACAGTTTTCTTTTCAATGGAACCTTCCGGTAATAATATATTTTGTACGTCGCTCATTATTCAGTTTTCAATTAAACAATTATCAATTAACACTCCCTCCTCTTCCAAACATCTCATCATCTTTATCCACTCTTGTCTGATCTTCTAATGGAAATTCTTTCCGCATTGGGAAATAATCCATCTCATCAACATTCAATATCCGTTTCAAATTTGGATGGCCAACAAAATTTACTCCATAAAAATCATAAGTTTCTCTTTCCATCCAGTTAGCAGATGCATACAGCTGTGTAGCTGTATAAATATCGGGAGTATTGATATCTGTAAACACCTTAAAACGGATACGAACATTATCAACCAGGTTATGTAAATGATAAACCACAGCCAGTTCTCTTCCTTTTTCATTTGGATAATGTACTGCCTGCAAATCGGTTAAAAAACGAAACTGTAAGGTTGCATCATCATATAAAAACTGAAGCACTTTTAAATTTAATTCCTTTGGCGCTTCAAAAGTGAGCATGCCATAGGGCTCTGCAAAAGCAGTTACCTGCTCTCCGAATTTCTCTGTCAGTTTGTTTTGAATCTGTTCGTTGGTTAAAGCCATAAACCCCAACCCCTAAAGGGGCTTTTAAATTTTACTATTTTATAAAAAATGTAGCACGCCTTGTTCCCCCTTTAGGGGGTTAGGGGGCTTATTGTATTCCGTAACTATCTAATAATTTCTGATAATGTTCGCTATTTCTTCTGCGTAAACTTTCTTGTCCTACCAGGCTTTGCACTTTTATTAACCCATCCAGGATTGCTTCCGGTCTTGGTGGGCATCCCGGTACATAAACATCAACCGGCACTACCTGGTCTATTCCCTGTAAAACACTATAAGAATCAAAAATTCCTCCGCTGCTTGCACATGCACCAACAGCCATTACCCAACGAGGTTCTGCCATTTGCAGATAAACCTGTTTTACAATGGGCCCCATCTTTTTAGAAATTGTGCCCATTACCATCATTAAATCACATTGCCTTGGAGTAAATGCCATACGCTCCGATCCAAAACGACCCAGATCATAATGTGCAGCTGCTGTAGCCATAAATTCAATACCACAACAAGATGTAGCAAATGGCAAAGGCCAAATAGAATTTTTGCGTGCCAGTCCAACTACTTCATTCAGTTTAGTTGCAAAAAATCCTTCGCCCATATGACCTTCGGGTGCATCAACAATGCTGATATGCCCGTTATAGTCAACTGGTTTAGGAGTAATATTAAATTGTACCGGACGAGACATGTTTATTTTAAATTTTTGATTGAAGATTTATATATCTAAAACATCCACCAAATCATTACTGTTCAAAATCTTCAATATTAATTATTCTAATATGCAATTTTTTTATTCTTCCCAATTCAAAGCTCCCTTTTTTATGATATAGTAAAATCCAAAAAGAAAAAAGCCAACAAACATTAACACAGCCATAAAGCCACCCCATCCCAATTCTTTTAAGTTAACTGCATAAGGATAAAAGAAAATAACTTCTACATCAAACAACACGAACAAAATAGCCACCAGAAAATATTTTACAGCCATAGGCTGACGGGCATTACCATGAATTTCAATACCACTTTCAAAGTTTTCCAGCTTTTGAGAAGTTGGACGTTTTGGGCCAAGCCAGTGGGTTAAAACCATAATGAATGCAACAAGACCTACTGCAAATAATATTTGTATGCCAATTGGAAAGTAATTCGATGAATCGTTGATTTGCTGTGCAACAGGAGAAAGCGGACCGGACTGTAAAAAGAAAAACCAATTCATTCTAAAGGTTTTGAATGCCGCAAAAATAAGGCAGGCTAGCGGAATAAAATCAGCTTGTAAAATAAAAATCCCTTCATTGTTTGAAGGGATTCATTTATTTAAGATTTAGGCCTTACTTTTTTTTTGGAACCGATCCTCCGGGTGGCTTAGTAGCCGTAGGTTTTTTTTGAGTATTTCCGGTTGGTGTTGTTTGTCCGCCAGCTGTTTGATTTTTTCCTCCTGATAATTGGCGCTTGTAATTATTTGCTTCCTGATCAGCCGGGTCTATTGCCAGAATCTTATCACAATACTCAATAGCTGCTTTATAATCTTTCTTCTGAAATATATTATAACCAATGAAATACTTATAAGCAACTTTTACCTGGCCCCTGAAAGAAAGCGAATCTTTGCTGGTTGTTGCAATTTTAATAAAGCGCTCAAAGTGCGGATTTGCCGATGCATTTACCATGCTTGTATCAATACTCCAATTGCTGCGGGCACGCCAGTAGGGACCATATGCTTGGTCAGGGTATTTGGTTTCGTATATAGCAAATACACTATCAGCTTTAAGATAATAATTAAAATCACCCTCTCCACCTGCATCAAAATAAGCCCTTCCTAAATTATACAAATCAACATTATTAGGATTGGCTTTGGTATTTACCTGTTTGGCCATCCAGTAAGCAATTGCCTTTTTATCTTTTTGCTTTTTTGATAAATCAACTGCCTTTTGCATATAAGCTGCCTTGTTCTCAGCAGAGGTGTCAACACCCATTGCCTTTTCATAATAGGAATAAGCCTGTGGTTCATTACCAGGAATACCAGCCATAATATCACCTAGTAATTCGTAATCTTTAGGAACTATTTCCTCGGGTTTTGCTTTTTGGAAAAAATCATCAATACTTTTTTTAGCATTGGTAAAATCAGACAGCTTGAAATAGCTATATGCCTTTAACCTGTATATACGTGGCCTGATGACAGCTGCACCTACTTTAGCAATCAATTCATCTGCCTTTGCAACTGCTTCAGTGTATTGCTGTGATGCATATTTAAGATCAATTCGAAAATAATCGTTTTGCGGATCCTGGTCTATAACAGCAATATATTTATTCAGGAATTCCTCTGCTTTTCTGGTATCTCTGAAATACCAGTAGAAATAAAGGGAATAATAAGCCGGGCCATAATTAGGGTCTAACTTAATTGCCTCTTCATATGCAGGAATGAAAAAATCTTTATTTTTCTGGCTTTCATAAATTAAGCCTTCTTTATATTTTGCTGCAGCCAGCGCAGGATTGATGCCCAACGCATTTTTAAATGCCATTACTGCATCGCCACCATTAATTAGTTTACGATAAGAATCGCCAATAGTAATCCAAACACCTGCATCTTTAAAACCTTTCAGGACAGTTGCCTTTTGAAGGATTGATATGCCATAAGTTGCATCACCAGCTTTTGTATAAGCATTGGCCCTGCCTACTGCATGTAATACTTCAATATCTTTTGATTTACTGTTATTCACAGCCATATCAAAATGATTACGTGCATCTGTTGTTTTGTTTTCAATCAGTTCAATTTGTCCTATACCAGCCATTAAAATGGGTGATGTTGGGTTTGATTGCATGCCTGTTTGATAGGTTTGTTTTGCTTTGGCAACATCCTCTAAACCAAGGTACGCCTGACCTAACCAATAGGCAGCATCTGCATTAGATGGATTTGCTGTCAGTAGTTTCTGAAATACATCTCTTGCACTTTGAAAACGTTCATAATACATGAACTTCTTTCCCTCATCAATTGATTGGGAAAAAGCCTGCTGGATAAATACCACAGCAACTAACATTAAACTGAATGATCTCTTCATTTCTTATTCTTTAGTTTAAAATTCATCAGGAAGGTAAAAGTATAAATTTATTGTCTTATCGGTTTCACTAATTTCAATCTTGTTTCACGCATTATAAAAACCCGTTCTGCCGGCACTACATATCCTCTTCTGAAAATCAACTGACCCCTGTCTCCCTTCATAAAGTTTATCAATGATTTACCCAAGCCCTCATGATTTTCTTTTAAGACGTAAAAAATACCCCTGCTGTATGGATAACGTCTTGTTAAAATCTCTTCTTGCCATGGTTTTGTAAATGAACTATCAGCGCAACTAACACATGGAAGCCAGGCAATTCTAACTTGTTTTAACATTCTTATCTGAGCTGTATCTTCCGGGTTCCCAATCCAACTAACACCTACAAAGCCAATATAACCTTTGTTTCCTGCTATGTATTTAACTACGTCACTACTGGTTTTAGCTGCTGTAATAATTTTAGTATTCAGCGAATCACCTGCTAATATAGAGTCTATTGCAAACCGTACTGTGCTGGTAGCTCTGATGCCATCAAAAACAGGTTTATAAGGTAGTAAACTTTTACCTCTTAACATATCTGCAACCTCTTTTTTTTCAAACACCGAGTCTTTTTCATTCCGGTTTACAATTAATGCAACAGCATCATAAGCAAGTACTCCGGTTTGAGGATATAAACCTAATGAATCTGCGTAATAATTAATCTCGTTCTGCATCAACTTTTTTGTAACAATTACCATCCGTGTTGTATCATTCATTACATCTTCCCAACATTCTGCTTCTGATTTATAATGAGCAATGATCTTTGCTTTGGGGTATGATGATTCAAACACCCTGATCTGTTCGTCAAAAATGGGTTTAAATGTTTCATCAACACTTATATGAATGGTGCCACTTGTTCCGGTATCTGCAGGTGCTGGCTTTTTACTTTTGCATGCAAAAAATGAAAGCCCGGCCAATAACATCACATAAATTAACCTTTTCATTGTACGATGTTATATGTTTTAATACCCCTGAAAATCCTGAAACACCCATAAATGAATGCAGCCGCTCCAAAAATTTTAACTGCTTCCGGAGGAGGAAAAGTTATATCAAGCCCAATTAAATCTGAAGCCAGTAATATTCCACCTACTCCTGCATAAATAATGCCCATCAAAATATCAAAAAGAGCTTTGACGTTTATTTGTTTATTCTTTTTCTTGAAATCTTCCTGTAATGACATTTTAAAAATTAAGAGGACGGGCAAGATAATTAAATTTTATTCTTCTCCACTTGTAAAAGTTACCGGTTGAGTAAAATAAACCGCAACTGCTTTCCCTTTTTGTTTACCCGGTTTCCAATTTGGCATTTTTGAAATAACCCGTAAAACTTCTTTATCAAAAACCAATCCGGCGCTTTGTATAATTTCAACATCAGTAACTTCCCCGTTTATATTAACAACAAACTTTACTTTAACTGTTTTTCGATCACCTGATTCTAAATCATCTGGCACACGTAACATACGCCTGAGATAATTCATCCAGGCTTCGGTACCACCAGGGAATTCCGGTGTAACTTCTGCATAATTTAATATTGCAGGAGGCTCAGGTTCCGGAACAACAGGTTGAATATTTGTTTGTGTTGAAGGCGTTCCTTGTACAATATCTCGTCCATCATCTCCTGTTCCTCGTGAATTTGTTGAACCGGGAACATAGTAGCTCGTATCTGTTCTTTCAATGGGTGGATTTCTTTGGATTTGATCGTCAGGAATAATTTTAATTTGACGATCTACTCTAGTTGGAGGTTGTGCTGTAACAGTTCTTTGTGGTACTTTTTCTGGTTGCTTCGGTTTTAAGTTTTCTAAAGTACTTTCCCTGGGAGCCAGATGAATTGGAATAATTCTTGGCGTAATTTTTTTTGGCTGACTTATAACATACAGACATAAAGCAAGTACAAATAACAACATCATTACCAGTGCTTTTGTTAAGTTTTCAGGATATGCTTTTCTTATGGCATAAGCTCCATATTCTTTGTTACGATGCTCAAACAAAATATCTAAAAAATCGGCTTTAAGAATTTGATTGGCAGTCATGATTGCGTATTTACATTGAGATGCATAGATGCAGATAAATCCACATCAACAATTGTAAGCTCATTGTAAAAGAACATACAATGCGCCAGTCAATTATCTTTGCACACATGCGCATTTTAATGGTTTGCCTTGGAAATATTTGCCGTAGTCCATTGGCAGAAGGTATTCTGCAACATAAAGCATGGCAGGCAGGCTTACAATGGAGTGTGGAAAGTGCAGGAACTGGTGCCTGGCATGAAGGTGAACCACCACATCATTTAAGTATAAAAGTGGCCAGAATGAATGGTGTTGACATTAGCAGGCAACGAGCAAAAAAATTTATGAAAGAAGATTTCTTACACTATGATTTTATTTATGTAATGGATAGCAATAACTACATAGATGTAAAACAAATCAGTGGTCGGTTATGGAAAGAGGAAAAAGTAGATTTGCTGTTGAATGAATTATATCCGGGAGAAAACAGGAATGTTCCTGATCCCTGGTATGGAGGAGAAGAAGGGTTTCATAAAGTTTACGAAATGATTGACAAAGCTTGCGAAAAAATTATTCAGAAATACAATGAAAGAAGTACGAGGTACGAAGTTAGAAGTAAGAAGTAAGAGGCAAGAACCTTAAACCAACTATAAACTACAAACTATAAACTATTAACTCATCAATGGCAAAGGTTCAACTATCGTTACCCCAGGGCACAAGAGATTTTGGAGCAGATGTTGTTCGTAAACGAAATTATATTTTCAATACAATTAAAACCGTTTTTGAATTATATGGTTACGAACCCTTAGAAACACCTGCGATGGAAAACCTGGATACCTTGATGGGCAAGTATGGAGAAGAGGGTGATAAATTGATTTTTAAAATTTTAAATAACGGTTTAGATAATCAAACAAAACATCAACAGGCGAAAGCAGATTTTGAAAAAATATTAGAAGGTAAAAACACAATCGGTATTACAGAACGGGCTTTAAGGTATGATCTTACTATTCCTTTTGCAAGATATGTGGCAATGAACCATCAAAAACTAACCATGCCATTTAAACGTTACCAGCTACAACCTGTTTGGAGAGCCGATCGACCGCAAAAAGGCCGATACCGTGAATTTTATCAATGCGATGCAGATGTGGTTGGAAGTAATTCTCTACTAAACGAACTGGAGCTTGCCAATATGTATGCAACCGTTTTTGAAAAACTGGGAATTGATGTTGAGATAAAAATAAACAGCAGAAAAATTCTGGGTGCACTTGCTGAAATAAGTGGTGGAGCAGAAAAGATGCTCGATATTACAGTAGCCATTGATAAGCTGGATAAAATTGGAATTGAAAAAGTAAAGGAAGAATTAACACAACGAGGCTTAAGTGAAGAAAATATTTCAATCATTGAAAAGTACTTATTGATAAAAGGAAGCAATGAAGAAAAAATTCAGCAAATCAAATTATTAATAGATAAAAATAAAACGGGCCTAGAAGGAGTTAGTGAAATAGAATTTCTGCTTCAATCTGAAATCGAAAATCTGAAATCAACAATTGTAGTTGATTTCACCCTTGCAAGAGGATTAAACTATTACACCGGAATTATATTTGAAGTGAAAGCAAAAAATGTACAAATGGGAAGCATTGGAGGTGGCGGCAGATATGATGATCTTACAGGATTGTTTGGGGTGCCCAATATTCCGGGTGTTGGCATTTCCTTTGGGGTTGACAGGATATATGATGTAATGGAAGAATTAAACCTCTTTCCAGCAGATGTACACACAGGAACAATGGTTTTATTTTTCAATTTGGGTGTATCAGAAAGTAAAAAAGCATTTGAACTCATGCAGCAACTTCGTAATAAAGGAATCAGTTGTGAATTGTTTCATGAAAACCTAAAGTTTGATAAGCAGTTTAAGTATGCTGAAAAGAAACGGATTCCTTTTGTTGTCATTATTGGAGAAAAAGAACTGGAAACAAACAGCTGCAATGTAAAAAATCTTCTATCTGGCAAACAAGAAACCTTATCATTTGATGCTTTGGTACAACACTTTTCCTGAATTAAGAAAAGCAGATAACAATTAACTTAAAACAGAATGAATATTTCTTTTTGGGTTGTATGGCTGTGAATCTTTATTTTTGCCACCCTAAAATTTTCAGTTGGTGAGGTGGATGAGTGGCTGAAATCAGTAGTTTGCTAAACTGCCGTACGGGTTAAACTGTACCGAGGGTTCGAATCCCTCCCTCACCGCTACATAGTAAAGGTAATTAATTGCAAATCAGTTAATTACCTTTATTTTTTAATGACATGGGGCTATAAAAAGTGAAATTAACTTCTCTCTTTCAAACCAAACCAATTTACGGGTTGAAAGTTCAACTCCAATTAATCTTCCTTTTGAAATTGCTACACCTGATGTTTCTACCAATTCCTCACAGGAATTTCAAAACAACAGAACAGCAGGGAACCTCATAAAAGAAGTAAACCTTGATGAATTAAAACTCAGCATTACAAACCCTGCAAACAAAACATTCAGCTTTTTAAAATCGATTCAGATATTTATTTCAACTGATGGAAGTG
>DAIOWB010000093.1:0-9206 GCA_036758725.1 Lacibacter sp. | reverse complement strand
AAGGTTTTAATAAAGACGATCTTAAACCAACAGCCAGGATTACAGAAGAAATGTATCGTTCACTGCAGGCAGAGTTTTCGCAAGACAAAGCAGCAAAAGCTAAGAGCGATCAGATAGAAATTCCCAAGGGCGGTATGGCGGAAATTAAGAAGAAGAAAGATGAGGAAATCATTCTTAAAAAAGAAGTAAAAAAGCAGGTAGTAAAAGAAGAGCCTAAGCCAGAAGAAGTTAAAGAAGTAGAAGTAATTCCTGAACCCGTTGTTGAAATAAAAGTGCCCGAAGTTGAAATTGTAAAAATTGAAGCACCTGAAGTTGAAGCACCGGTTGTAATTGCAAAAATTGATCTGGATAAAATAGATTCTTCCACAAGGCCAAAGAAACTGGAAAAGAAGAAAGAGACTAAAAAAGAAGAAAAACCAGTTGCAAAAGTTTCTAAACCCGTTGAAAAACCAGTTGAGAAAATTGAAGAGCCCGAGGTAGAACATGAAGAAGAAGAAATAGTAATTGAAAATATTAAAGCGGATAAATTAGAAGGTCCGAAAATTTTAGGCAAAATTGATTTGCCTGTAAATTCAGATACAAGGCCAAAACCTGTTGATAATAAAGAAAAACGGAAACGCAAACGTATTCCTATCGACAAAAAAGGACTTCAACAGGCTGAGCATGATAATGCACAAGGTTTTGGTAACCGTGGCGGTCAGCAAAAACCAGGCATTATAAAAAGAGATGACAGAAAAACGGTAACTCCGGGTAATAAAGCCGGAGGCAATAAAAAAGTTATTGAGAAAAGGGGCGACGATAAAGTTATTGATGTAAAACAAATTCAGGATAAACTTCGTGAAACACAGGCAAAACTTTCTGGTGGCGGTGGCCGGGGCAAGAGCTTAAAAGCTAAGTACAGAAAGTTGAAGAGAGATGAAATGGCCGAGCATGATCATGATTCAACAGAAAGTAACAAATTACAGGTAACAGAATTTATCAGTGCATCTGAATTAGCCAATTTAATGAACGTTTCAGCTACAGATGTTGTAGCAAAATGTTTTGGACTTGGTTTAATGGTTTCAATTAATCAAAGATTGGATGCTGAAGTAATTGAATTGGTTGCCGGCGAATTTGGTTTTGAAGTTGAATTTATTGATATGGAGAAACAGGCAGAAATGGAAGAAGAAGAAATTCTGGATGATGCCGAACATCAGGTTCCCCGTGCACCCATTGTTACAATTATGGGACACGTAGATCATGGTAAAACTTCATTGCTTGATTATATCCGTAGTGCAAATGTTGTATCTGGAGAAGCAGGCGGTATTACACAGCACATTGGTGCTTATGAAGTAACAACCGAATCAGGTAAAAAAATTACATTCCTCGATACACCGGGTCATGAGGCCTTTACGGCTATGCGTGCACGTGGTGCAAAGGTTACAGATATTGCAGTAATTGTTGTTGCTGCTGACGATGCTGTTATGCCTCAAACAAAGGAAGCCATTAGTCATGCACAGGCAGCGGGTGTTCCTATGATTTTTGCTGTAAATAAAATTGATAAAGATGGAGCAAATCCTCAGAAAATTTATGAGCAGTTATCACAAATGAATATTCTGGTTGAAGATTGGGGTGGTAAATTTCAAAGTCAGGAATTATCAGCTAAAAAAGGATTAAACATTGATAAGTTACTTGATAAAATAATATTTGAAGCAGAGTTGCTTGATTTAAAAGCTAATCCGGAAAGAGAAGCTACCGGATCAGTGATTGAAGCATCATTAGATAAGGGAAGAGGATATGTAGCTACCATTCTGGTTCAGAACGGTACTTTACACCAGGGTGATTTAATCGTTTCAGGCCAGTATTTTGGTCGTGTAAAAGCCATGTTTAATGAACGGAACCAACGGATAGAAGAAGCAGGCCCATCTTCTCCTGTACAAATTCTTGGCTTAAATGGAGCACCACAGGCCGGAGAAAAAATTAAAGAGTATGAAGATGAAGCAGAAGCAAAAGAAGTAGCATTCCGCAGAGCACAAATTCTTCGTGAACAAGGTATCAGAACTAAAAAGCATATTACACTTGATGAAATCGGCCGCCGATTGGCATTGGGTAATTTTAAAGAACTTAATTTAATTATCAAGGGTGATGTGGATGGTTCAGTAGAAGCTTTAACCGATTCATTACAAAAACTCTCAACGGAAGAAATTGCAGTAAACGTTGTACACCGTGGAGTTGGACAAATCTCTGAAGCGGATGTAACATTAGCCAGTGCATCTGATGCTATTTTGATTGGATTTAATGTTCGCCCTTCTATGCTGGCAACCAAGCTGGCTGATCAGGAAGGTGTTGAAATTAAAAACTATTCTATTATCTACAATGCAATTGAAGAAGTGAAAAGTGCGATGGAAGGATTGTTGGAACCAAAAATTACAGAGAAAGAAGTAGCAACTGTAGAAATAAGGGAAGTGTACAAATTTGATAAAGCAACAGTAGCTGGTTGTTATGTTTTAGAAGGCAAACTGAAACGTGATGCCAAAGTGCGTTTATTCAGAGATGGTATTTTGGTTTATCCCAGACAGGAAGGGGCTTTTGCAGAACTGGGTAGTTTAAAACGTTTTAAAGATGATGCAAAAGAAGTGATTTCAAATATGGAGTGCGGACTAACCATTAAAAACTTTGCTGATATGAATGCGGGAGACACCCTTGTTGCATTTGAAGAAGAAGAAGTTAAACGAACATTATAATCATTCACAAATAAGAGATTGTTAAAACAGGAATGGCCGTATTTAAATGACGGCCATCTCTGTTACTTTTGAGACTCATCAAGATAAGCATGAAAAAAATTGTTACGATAGTTGTATTGATTCTTTCGGTTGCTGCACAGGCGCAAACAAAAAAAATAATTGCCGATAAAATTATAGGGGTAGTAGGAGACAGGATTGTATTAAAATCTGATATAGAAAATCAGATTAATGATGCAAAAAGTAAAGAGTATGAATTACCTGCTGATGCTCCCTGTTACTTAATGCAGCAATTAATCATCAATAAGATGCTTGCAATCCAGGCAGAAAAAGACTCTTTACCTGTTAGTGAAGAAGAAGTAGAAGCAGATGTAGATAACCGTATAAGATACTTTATTCAACAGTACGGATCTAAAGAAGTAATTGAGCAAATAACAGGAAAAACAATTTACCAGTTCAGAGAGGAAATGAAAGAGCCAATCAGAGAAGGAAAATTGGCAGCTAATATGCGGAATAAGATTGTTGAGAACATAAAAATTACACCCAATGAAGTAAGAGCTTTTTTTCAAAAGATACCTGTTGATAGTTTGAAGTTTTATGAAACAGAATTAGAAATTGGCGAAATAGTTGTTTATCCTAAAGCGGGGAGGGAAATGGAAGAATATGCCCAGGATGAATTAAAAGAGTATAAACGAATGGTTGAAAATGGCAGTAAAAAATTTGAATTCCTTGCAGGCCAGTATAGTGAAGATCCCGGCGTTAAAGAAAATGGTGGCATGTATGTGTTAAACAAAAAAGACAATCAGTGGGATCCTACTTTTTTTAATACAGCAATGAGTTTAAAGGAAGGACAAATTTCAAGAGTTATAAAATCAAAGTTTGGATATCATATTATTCAATGTGTTTCAAGAAGTGGTGAAGAGGTTACCGTAAGGCATATTTTAAAAATTCCTCGTATTAATGAAGATGATATCAGGGCGGCATTACAAAAGCTTGATACTGTTCGTTCAAAATTAATAGCGGGCACGCTTAAATTTGGTGAAGCAGTAAGTAAATATTCAGATGAAGAATCATCGAAGTTTACAGGCGGGCGTAAAACAGGTGCTGACGGTTCTTCAGTAATTACAATTGATCAGCTAGATAAAGAATTTGTTGTATTGCTGGAGTTATTAAAACCCGGTGAATATTCACAGCCTGTTGCATTTACTGATGAACGTGGTAAAAAAGGAGTTCGTGTGGTTTATTTAATAAGCCGCACACCCCCGCACCGTGAAAACCTGAAAGACGATTATAGTAAAATAGCTGCACTTGCTTTAGAAGAAAAAAAGGAAAGGGAATTGCAAAAATGGTTTATTAAAAATTCAAAAACTTTTTATGTTCAGATTGATGAGGAGTATAAGAATTGTGCGCCCGTTAAGGCCCTTCTGCTGGAAACAAATTAAAACTTAATAAATTGATAAAATTGAACCCCGGAACTGCCGGGGTTTTGTTTTATTTGGAAAATTGCATGTATATACATACATTTGTGTAATGAAACTGGAAGAAGCCATTCAAAGTGTGAATTTTAGAAATGAAACCCATAAAGCAGGGTTGAATATTCTATACACAGCCTGGTGGTTAAAAACAATCATGAGCACTGAGTTAAAGACATTTGGATTAACGCATGAGCAGTATAATGTACTTCGTATACTGAAAGGTAAGTTTCCTGAAAGTATGTGTGTAAAAGATGTAGCAGGGAGAATGATTGAAAAAAGTTCTAATGTACCTCGTATCATTGATCGTTTAGTGGTGAAAAAGCTGGTAAAACGTACAACAGATTTAAATGATAAGAGACATACTGTAATGACGCTTACTTCAGCCGGGCTTAATATCCTTGAATTAAGTACAAACAGAATTAATAAAGTGCTCGATAAGATAATTATGTTAGATGAAGCATCTGCATTACAACTAAACCAACTGTTAGAAAAAACAAGGGAAAAAGAAAGCTGATTTTTTTAAACATATACATGTATGTACATGTAAATAAATAAGATTCAAATGAAAACAGTAATTCATAAATCAAATACAAGAGGCCATGCCAATCACGGGTGGCTTAACAGTTATCATACTTTCAGTTTTGCAGGTTACTACGATGTAAACCGGATTCATTTTGGAGCTTTAAGAGTATTGAATGATGATACAGTAGCTGCAGGCATGGGCTTTGGTACACATCCGCACGACAATATGGAAATCATTTCTATTCCATTAAGCGGCGATTTAAAACATAAGGATAGTATGGGAAATGAAACCATCATTAAACAAGGCGATATACAGGTTATGAGTGCTGGTACCGGTATTGCTCATAGTGAAATGAATGCAAACAAGGATAAAGAAGTAAAATTTTTGCAGATATGGGTAATCCCCAATAAAAAAAATGTACAACCCCGTTATGGGCAAATAACACTTGACGAAAGCAAAATGAAAAATAATCTATTGCAGGTGTTGAGCCCAAATGAAAATGATGAAGGCGTTTGGATTCATCAGGAAGCATGGTTTCACTTAGGAAATCTGGAAAAAGGATTTTCAACTGAATATCAACTCAAAAACAAAAACAATGGAGTTTATGCTTTTTTGTTACAAGGCAACATCAATATCAATAGTGAACAATTAAATAGCAGAGATGGATTAGAAATTACAGAAACCAACGCCTTTACAATAACTGCAAATGACGACTCCAAACTTTTACTCATGGAAGTTCCTACGATCTGAAAATTTCAATAACAATTTTTATAAAAACAAAAAAACAAAAACAATGGCAACGTACAAAATTGACGCTTCACACAGTGACATTCTTTTCAAAGTAAAACACCTGATGATTACAACTGTAACAGGTCATTTTAAAAGCTTTGATGCAACATTAACTGCTAATGCAGATGACTTTAGTGATGCAGAAGTTACATTTACTGCAGACATCAACAGTGTTGAAACAAAAAGTGAACAAAGGGATACCCACTTAAAGAGTGATGATTTCTTTAATGCAGAAAAATTTCCTGAACTTAAGTTTGTATCAACTTCCTTTTCTAAAGACGGGAATGGTTATAACTTAAAAGGCAATTTAACTATCAGAGATATAACAAAACCTATTGAACTGCATGCAGATTACAATGGAACAATGGTTGATCCATGGGGACAAACTAAAGTTGGTTTTGAAGCAGAAGGCGTAATAAAAAGAAAAGAGTTTGGTTTAGGTTGGGATGCTGTAACTGAAGCAGGTGGTATAGTTGTAAGTGACGATGTAAAACTGCAATTGAATATTCAGTTTGTAAAACAATAAATAAATCAAAAATGAAAACGATCAGGTATACCAGGAAAGCGGCTCCGCCACATATGGTAGGAGATGGCTTTAAAGTAAAAACATTTATTTCTTCTCAAATGTGGGATGATTTAAGCCCTTTCCTGATGCTTGATTATTTTGAACCCTGGGAATTATTGCCAACTGATCATCCACGTGGTGTAGATGTACATCCGCACAAAGGATTTGAAACAGTTAGTATTTTATGGGAAGGCGCACTGGCTCATGAAGACAGCAGCGGTGGAAAAGGCAAACTGTTTGCAGGTGATGTACAATGGATGACTGCAGGTGCAGGAATTTTACACAAAGAATTTCACGAAGAAGAGTTTAGCAAAAAAGGAGGTGTATTGCACGGAGCTCAGCTTTGGGTAAATTTACCGGCAAAAAACAAATCTACTTCACCCAAATACCAGGATATACGGGCCAACTCAATTCCTGAAATTGATTTACCTGCTGGAAAAGGAAGAATAAGGATTATTGCTGGTGAAATGAAGAATGTTAAAGGCCCGGCACAAACATTTACTCGTATCAATATTTTTGATGCCCATGCAAAAGCTGGTGCTGTTTTTGAATTTAACGTAACAGAAGGTGATCATACCGCATTGCTTGTATTAAAAGGAACGGTATTAATTGATGATCAACATATGGCAAGAGAAGGAGAAATGCTGGTATTTGATAAGGAGGGAGATAAAATTCATATTCAAGCAAACAATGAAACACATCTGTTGTTATTAAGTGGTGAAGCTATAACTGAACCTGTTGCTGCTTATGGCCCTTTTGTTATGAATACGCAGCAGGAAATTATGGAAGCAATTGATGATTTTAATTCAGGTAAGTTTGGGGTATTGAATTAACAGTTATGATAAAATCATCAATAGGATCAGAAAAATATAAAGTAACTCATAGTAATGGAAGGCATACTTTTTTTGGCGATGAACCAAAAGAACTTGGCGGCTCAGATACAGCACCAACACCTGAGGAATTACTGGAAGCTTCTTTAGCAAGTTGTACTTTGGCAACATTAAGAATGTATACCGATCATAAGCAATGGGAAGTGGGTGAGATAACATTAATAGTAAACCTGATCCGGGAAGAGCAAGTGAATAAGATAACCAGGGAACTGAAGTTTGAAAAAACAGTTACAGATGAACAGAAAACAAGATTGATACAGGTTGCTAAAGCTTGCCCGGTTTCAAAAATTTTATCAGGCACTTCTGAAATGATTGTTGAAATTAATTGATACTGTTTTGTTTTTACAGGTTAGCAAAAAAATTGAATTGTTTGTTGAATATTGATTTGAAGTAAAAGAGTGCGACGCAACATAAGTTAAATAGTAGTTGTAAAGATGACTACATAAAAAAATAAAAAATGAACATTGAAATCATTTCTGGTAGTCCGAGAGATAATAGTGTAACACACCGGGTAGCGTTGTTTTTAAAAAAATATCTGAATGAAAACAGCAGCCATCATGTGGATATTCTTGATGTAAAAGAATGGGATCTTCCGTTGTTGCAGGAAGTATTTACATCAGTTGATGCTACACCAGATCAGTTTAAGCCATTAAGCAAACGGATGTTTGATGCTCATGCTTTTATTTTAGTAACACCTGAATATAATGGCAGCTATACACCTGCAATGAAAAATCTGCTTGATCATTACCCTAAACAAACGCACAAAGCTTTCGGAATTGTAACAGCCAGTCCGGGTATGATGGGCGGTATAAGGGCCACTCAACAAATGCAATTATTAATTAATGCGTTATTTGGTATTGCCTCACCTTATATGCTGGTAGTTGGGTTTGTTGATAAGAAATTTAATGAAGACGGAAATTTACTGGATGAAAACTATCTCAAAAACATCAACCAGTTTGTACATGAGTTTTTGTGGCTGGCAGAAAGTTTACATAAGGAAAAGGTATTGAATTAATGCTTTAAAGTAGTTCAGGAATCTTAACTTTGCGGCTCGCAAACAAAAGCATTTGAGTAGGGGGTTAAATAATCAAGTTATTTGCAAAGGTTTGCATCTCACAAGAAAACATGAGCGACGAAATTAAACACGAATGCGGCCTTGCCTTCATTCGTTTACGAAAGCCTTTCTCACATTACCAGAAACATAATGGATCAGTACTGTATGGCCTTAACAAGCTGTACCTCCTAATGGAAAAACAGCATAACCGTGGTCAGGATGGTGCAGGTATTGCTTCTGTTAAATTAAATGTAGAATCGGGTTATCCGTTTCTTTACCGGTTAAGAAGCAGTGCTCAGCAACCTATTGCCGATTTGTTTTTTAAAATCGGCCAGGAAGTTCAGGAGCTGGAAAAATATCAACCCGACATCAGGCAACACCCAGGTTTATTAAAAGGGCATTTACCTTTTTTGGGTGAATTAATGCTTGGTCACTTACGCTATGGTACACAGGGAAAAAACAATGTTGAGTTCTGTCATCCATTTATAAAACGAAATACAAATTCATCAAGAAACCTGGCGCTTGCCGGCAATTTCAATCTTGTTAATACAGAAGAATTATTTGCACTGGCAAAAGTTGAACCTGGTGAGTTTCAAAAGCAAAGCGATCTTGCTGCTATGATGGAAGTGATTCATCATTTTTTAATTGCAGAAGATGAGTTGAGTCCGGATAGTCCCTGCATTAGCAGTGTTTTGAAAAAAGCAACACCTTTATTTGATGGTGGTTTTACTGTTGGTGGTTTAATAGGGAATGGCGGCAGTTTTGTAATGAGAGATGCACATGGCATAAGGCCCGCCTATTATTATATTGATGAAGATGTTATAGTAGCTGCAAGTGAACGGGCGGCTATAAGAACTGCATTTAATGTTGGCGAAAATGAAGTGCTGGAATTAATGCCGGGGCAAGCATTGATAGTTGAACCAAACGGGCATTTTCATATTGATCAGATACTGGAACCTAAAGAACGGAGAGCCTGTTCGTTTGAACGGATTTATTTCAGCCGGGGTAGCGATGAAAAAATTTACAGAGAACGTATTGCACTTGGAAATAAATTAAGTAAGCGTGTACTTGAGCATATTAACTATGATTTAAAGAATACCATTTTTTCTTATATACCGAACACTGCTGAAGTTGCTTTTTATGGTTTAGTAAAAGGAATGGAAACCTATCTCAACCAGATTAAAGTACAA
>DAIOWB010000092.1:0-9224 GCA_036758725.1 Lacibacter sp. | reverse complement strand
TTTCCCGTATACACACTTTCCAGGCGTGCTCCTTCAACCACTCGGACAAGTCTCCTTTTGGGCGACAAAAATACAGGTATCAAAACTAGTTCCCGAATAATTTTTGAGCATTTGTAGTTGTTGCAGAAATAACTTCATCAACCGGAATTTCTTTCGCTTCAGCTATTTTTTCAATAACATGAATTAAATAAGCAGGTTCATTTCTTTTACCCCTGTATGGTACAGGAGTTAAATAGGGTGCATCTGTTTCTAAAACCAAATGTGCTGTTGAAATATGTGTAAGCAATTCAACAAGCCCGGCTTTCTTATAGGTAACTACTCCACCAATGCCCATTAAAAAACCTAGATCAATAATTTGTTTTGCCTCTTCTAATATTCCGCCAAAACAATGAAATATGCCTTTCAAATTTCCGTTTTGATGTTGCTTAACAATATCAATACAATCCTGTAAGGAGTTGCGGCTATGAATAACAATGGGCAAATTGTATTGCAAAGCCCATTCAATTTGTACACGAAAAGCTTCTTTTTGTTCTCTGATAAATGTTTGATCCCAATAATAATCTAATCCGATTTCACCAACAGCTGAAAAGGATCTTTTAGCCAGCCATTCTTCAACCAATTTTAATTCCGTTTTGTAATGTTCATTAACAGAACAGGGATGCAGCCCCATCATAGCAATACATTCATCAGGAAATTGTTTTTCCAGTTGTAAAAGATCATTAATAGAAGTGCTATCGATATTTGGGAGATAAAATTTTGTTACACCGGCTTCTTTTGCTCTTTTTATTACATCGGTAATATCATGTTTAAATTCTTCAAGGTATAAATGGGTATGTGTATCTATGATATTCATATGCTGCAAAAATAAGCTTCACATTCTATCGTTATCTGAATGTAAAAAAGATGATTTGAAGTATTTATACTGAAAAGCTGCGTTGGCTGAAGGGCCACACTGCAAGTGTGGGTACACCGGCCATAAAGACGGGGTACGGAACTCCGTAAGACAACGGTATGAAGATGAGAGAATTGCTAAAGCCAACAGCACCAAATAAAAAAATTTTTAACAAGCTTTAAACCAACCAAACACTGTATAGTCTATTATCTGTTCATTATTTTTTAAACATTAAAAACAACGTATATCATGAAAACAAGCATTTTAACAAAAAGCACATTGGCATTCTTGCTGTTGGGTGCCCTCACGTTTACATCGTGTAAAAAAGAAAGCAGCACAGTAAGTGATGAAACAGCTGTAGAAACAAGCACTGAAAGTAATACCGAAGCTGAAGCAGCTTATGATGATGTATTTGATAATACCATGGGAATTGGTGTTGAATCAGGCGAAGATTTGGGAATTACAGGCAGCGTTGGTGTGTTTGGACGTATGGAAAGTGGCAACTATACAGGAAGAGTTGACAGTAACCGTTGCTTTACCATTACCGTTGTTCCTCAAACACCCGGCGTATTTCCTAAAACAGTTACCATGGATTTTGGAGCAGGTTGTTTAGGCCGTGATGGAAAATTGCGTAAAGGCAAAATTATTACTGTATTTACCGGGAAAATGAAAATTCCCGGAAGCAAGGCCACTACAACTTTTGATGGTTACAAAGTAGATAGTGTTACAGTAAAAGGAACACATGAGGTTACAAATAACAGTTTATCAAACAATAACATATTTACAACTAAAGTAATAGAAGGAAAATTGATTTGGAATAGCGGACGTTGGGTAACGTGGAGCAGTGTAAGAACTGTAACTCAATTAGAAGGAAACGGTACACCAAATTGGCCTATTGATGATATTTATTCAATTACAGGAGGAGGTCGTGGTGAAAACAGCCGGGGAAATAGCTGGGCACACGAAGTAATTGAGCCATTGATTAAAAAATTCACTTGTCGCTGGATATCAAAGGGTGTTTTAAGAATCAGATTTAACAACACGAATGGCGTACTCAATTTTGGTAACGGGGAATGTGATAATAAGGCTACCCTTACTGTAAACGGCAACGTAAAAATTATTACACTACGATAAGAAAAAACTCTTGTTACTGAAAAAAGAAATTGTACCTTAGCAACAGTTTTCATAGGGTACGGATTAAAAACGGGCCAGGGTTTCCACCCCGGCCCTCCTTTTTTTAGACCCAGAACGATCAGGTAATAGCTTCAAAACGATACCCTTTTTCTGTAAAATATTCCAACGTTAATTTTAAGGCGAAACGCAATCTGGGCAAGGCTTTTTCACTGTCGTGAAACACAATAATGGACCCCGGTTTTGTGTGTTTTTTTACGTTTTGCCAGCATTGTTCAGGACTGATAGAAATGTCAAAATCTCCACTAATTATATTCCACATAATGATCCTGTAAGGTTTGGTAGATTCACGAAGGATTTTAGCCTGAATAGGTCGGATTTTTCCATATGGCGGTCTGAAAAGATCAGAATCGATCCATTTTGAGGCTTCTTTAACATTCTGTAGCCAGGTTTTATTGTCAGTTTCCCATCCGTTTAAATGATTGTGTGTATGATTGCCCGTTCGGTGACCTTCAGTTAAAATCTTTTTATAGGTTTCAGGATAAAAGACAACATTTTCACCCACACAAAAAAAAGTAGCTTTTGCTTTGTATTTTTTTAATTCATCGAGTACAAGATTTGTGATTTCCGGATGTGGCCCATCATCAAAAGTTAAATAGATTATTTTTTCTTTTGATGGAATATTCCAAATGATATTTCCAGGAAAAAAAATTCGTAGCCACCAGGGACTTGTTACAATATAACGCATAGTTGAAGTTACTGAGGAAATGAATAAGTGGAAATCTGAATCAGATTTCCTTTGTAAAAAAATCGTTTCCCTTTTTTGTTTAAAAAATTATTTTGAGTTGAAGGAGAAAATAATTCAGTTGCATATTTCATCTCCAGTTGATTTTGTTTGAGGGGTGCTGTGCCTGATAATATAACTTCAGTGCTGTATTTACTTAATAATGTTGGTAGCATTTGATAAAAAAGAGTTGAGTTGATAAAAACATCTGCACCTAATACCCGATTGCCTGTGGAAACAATTATACCAACAAGACTGCTGTCTTTTTTTTCAAATGCTTTTAAAAAAAACTGTACATAAACATTGGTACTATCCTTATTTGTTTTTTGCTTTATAAAGGAAGCATAGGATGAAGAATTTGTTTGATTATTCGTTTTCAGAATTTTCCGGATCTCTTCCCACAATTTAATTTGGTTAATTGATGTGTCAATGAAGTTTTGAATATCTGAACCTGCAGTTCCTGCATAACTAAACTTTTTCTCCCTGTTGCTCCACCTGGTTTCTTCAATACAAAATACCGGAATCTGATATTCCTGTTTGCCTGGTAACAGAATGGTATCTTTTGCAATTAATCTGTCTTGCCTGCCGCCTGCCAAAAGTTCTCCTGCTTTTAGAATAAGCGGTTTATTGCTGTTATTTTTTATTAGCAGCACATTTATATTATCAATTGCATAGTTTCCTCTTTCGTGAATGGATACATAACTTTTCTGTATGCCCGATTGAAGAGTTAAAAATGAGGTTGTTGAATCTGACAGAGTGTTTTTTTGAATTTCCTTTCTTTTAACCGGAATAATTTTTAAATGATTAAATACGATTGCACTGTCATACTCAACCAGTAATGCAGGGAAAGTAAAATTTGTTTGTGCAGTAGATTGCGAACAAATGAAACCAAAAAGAAAAAGAAAAAAAACTCTCATGAATAGTTAAAAGTAAATGAATTTAGCTTTTTTAACCATTATAGAAAACAGGCACTTCTTTAAAAAATAAATTTCCTGATTGCTTACGGTGTTTGTTGTTATTATATTTGCTTTATGAGTGTACGAGTACGATTTGCTCCCAGTCCAACCGGAGGCTTACATTTAGGTGGTGTACGCACCGTATTATATAATTATTTATTTGCCAAACATCATAACGGAGAATTTATCTTACGTATAGAAGATACTGATCAAAGCCGTTTTGTTGAGGGAGCAGAAGCTTATATTTTCGACTGTTTGGAATGGTGTGGTTTAATGCCCGATGAAAGCCCGAAACATGGCGGAGACTATGGCCCTTACAGGCAAAGCGAACGAAAAGAAATGTATCGCAAATATGCTGAAACATTAGTAGCACGTGGGTTTGCTTATTATGCATTTGATACTAAAGAAGAATTAGATCAGATGCGGGAAGCATATAAAACAGCAGAAAATCCATCTCCACAATATGATCACCGTATCCGGAAAAAAATGCGTAACAGTTTAACACTTACTGATGATGAGGTGAAAGACTTGCTTGAAAAAGATACTAAACATGTGATACGTATAAAGATGCCCGAAAATGAAGTGATCAGTTTTACAGATTTGATAAGGGGCGATGTAAGTTTTCATACTGAGCTGGTTGATGATAAGGTTTTATTGAAAGCAGACGGTATGCCAACTTACCATTTAGCTGTAGTTGTTGATGATTACCTGATGAAGATTACTCATGCTTTTCGTGGTGAAGAATGGTTGCCAAGTGCACCGGTGCATTTATTATTATGGAAATATTTAGGTTGGGAAAGTGATATGCCTAAATGGGCGCATCTTCCATTAATCCTTGGTCCAAACGGAAAACTCAGTAAAAGGGATGGTGCTAAATTCGGGTTTCCTGTTTTTGCAATGAACTGGACTGATCCAAAAACAAATGAATTAACTGAAGGCTTTAAAGAAAAAGGTTTTTTACCAGAAGCATTTATTAATCTGCTTGCTGTGCTTGGCTGGAACGATGGTACAGAAAAAGAACTGTATAGCATGGATGAACTTATTGCCAGCTTTGATATAAAACGTGTACATAGTGCAGGTGCCAAATTTGATTATGAAAAAGCTAAGTGGTTTAATCATGAATGGATAAAAAAATTGAAAATTGAAAGTTTAAAGTTGAAAGTGAAAGAGATTCTATTTGCAGAGGAAATAGAAGTACATGATGATTTATTTTTAGAAAAAGTTATTGAACTGGTGAAAGACCGTTGCATTTTATTGCCCGATTTTGTACAGCATGTTGGTTTCTTTTTTAAACCGCCTGCTACCTTGGATGTTGATGCCGTAAAGCCAAAGTGGAATGCAGAAAAAAAGGATTTTTTTATTGACTTTATTTCAAAGTTGAAAGGGATCAGTAATTGGGAATTTACATTTATAGAAAATGTATTTAAAAGCCTTGCTGCTGAAAAAAATATAAAACCCGGAGAATTGCAATTGCCCATGCGTATTATGCTGGTAGGGGGAAAATTTGGTCCGGCTGTATTCCAAATTGCTGAATTAATTGGTAAAGAAGAAACAGTAAAACGGATTGAAAGAGCAATCAAAGAATTTTAACCTTGTTTTCGGATTAATTCCATTAACTCAACAAATGTAGTGGTTCCTAACTCTTCAATAAGGAGCATGTCTTCTATTTTCAATTGAAATAAATTTTCTGTATTTAGTTTTACCTGCTCTGCTGTACGGATGCCGGGTATAACGGTTGATACTTCTTTATAACTTAAAATATAACTCAACGAGAGTTGTGTTTTTGTACAATTGTATTTGCTGCATAGTTTCCACACCGGGTCAGTTGCTGTTAATGTAGCTTCAATAATTTCTTTTGTTAAACGGTTTTTGCGATGATCATTTGCACTGAAGTTTATATGGTCATCAAACTTGCCTGTTAATAATCCAAACTGCAATGGCATCCTTGCAATAATGCCATACCCTTTTTCTGAAGCCGGCTTTAATAAGGATAATGCTTTTTGATTAATGACGTTGAGTACCAGTTGAAATCCATTTCCCCAATTATTGTTCAGCAAAAAATCTGCTTCGGCAGTTGGTTCAAACGTATTAAGTGATAATCCCCAGTAACGGATTTTACCCTGTTGCTGTAATTGCTGCATTGCTTCAATGCATTCTCCGTTTTGCAAGTGATTTAATCTTGCAGTGTGTAACTGGTAATAATCTATTGTGTCTCTTCTTAAACGTTTCAAGGAAGACTCACATGCGTTGAGAATATATTCTTTTGAATAATCAATGGTAAACTGTTCATCTCTTGCAACATTGCCTACTTTGGTTGCAATGATGATTTCTTTTTTTTCTCCAATTTCATTTCCAAGCATTTCTTCTGAATGCCCGAGACCGTATATATCTGCGGTATCAAAAAAATTGATTCCTTCATCAAGAGCCGCATGAATGGCTTTAACAGATGTTACATCATCTGCATCACCCCAACCAATAGCTGTTTTGCCAATCATGGCGCCACCGCCAATTGCCCAGGCACCAAAACCAATTTCACTAACAGATAAATCTGTACCTCCGAATTTTCTGTATTTCATACAGGAAAGGTAAAATGAAAAAAGGAATAATAAGTTGATGGATGTAATGCAGTATAAGCCCGCCCGGCCGAATGCAGTTCGGACGGGAGTGCGACGCAAGGAACGATAAATAGAATTAATGCAGGTGACTTCATAAATTGTATTTTCGCATTACAAGATTTCTATATGAACAGACCCATAAGAGTGTTGGTTGCAAAAGTTGGATTAGATGGCCACGACCGAGGAGCAAAAGTGATTGCTACTGCTTTACGTGATGCTGGTATGGAGGTAATTTATACCGGGCTAAGACAAACGCCTGAAATGGTTGTGAATGCTGCATTGCAGGAAGATGTGGATGCAATAGGAGTGAGTATATTAAGCGGAGCACACATGACTGTATTCCCCAAAATATTACAGCTCATGAAAGAGAAGGAAATGAATGATGTGTTACTTACCGGTGGTGGCATTATTCCGGATGAGGATATTGAAGTATTGTCAAAGATGGGTGTTGGGAAATTATTTCACCCCGGTACAAATACACATGAAATTGCTGATTTTATTAAAGACTGGGTGAAAGCAAACAGAAGTTTTTAAATTTACAATATGAGCAGGGAAATAAAAATATTTCACAGTTTTGAAGAACAGGAAAAATATTTTCTCGGATATTTTTTTTCTTTATCAGCTTCTGAGCGGTTGAAAAAATTATCGCAGATTCAAAAAAAGAATTTTAAAAATTTTTTGGAACCGCAGGTGAAAAAAATCACTATTCAAAAAACTTTTCCGAATGGATATTGAGCATCCAGAATTCCTGCTTTTTCTCCGTTGTGCAGCAAAAAACAATTTGCGTTATATGTGTATAGGAGGGTATGCTGTAAATTATTACGGTTATCATCGTGTTACAGAAGATATGGATATCTGGATAGCGCCTACTGAAGAAAACAAAATCGTTTTTTTGAACACATTGCAATGCATGGGATATACAGAAGTTGAAACGAATGATATTGCAAATGAAGATTTCACTACTCATTTTATGTGTAGTCTTGGAGCCAGGCCGCATGTAATAGATGTACTTACAATTGTACACAAGGACATTTCGTTTAATGAGGCTGAAAATAAAATGATAATACATGAAGCGGGAGATGGGATACTGTTAAAAATGGTTCCTTATGAATTTCTGAAGGATATTAAGTTGCGATCAAAACGTCCGAAAGACAATTGGGATATTGTTAAACTGGAAGAATTACGAACTAAAAAATAAATCATGGCTTTTCAAACTTTACTCACTTCTCTCGAAAACGGTATTTTAACGATTACCATTAATCGACCGGATAAATTAAATGCATTAAATAAATCAGTTATTGAGGAATTGTCATTGGCTATTGATGATGTAATAACTAACGGGGAAATTAAATGTGCCATCATTACAGGTGCCGGCCCTAAAGCTTTTGTTGCAGGAGCAGATATTACAGAATTTCTTTCTTTAGACAAAAGCGGTGGCGCTTTACTTGCAAAAAAAGGGCAAGCGATGTTGTTTGATAAAATTGAACATTCACCTAAACCAATTGTAGCTGCAGTAAATGGTTTTGCATTAGGTGGCGGTTGTGAGCTGGCCATGTGTTGTCATTTTCGTTTGGCAAGTGAAAATGCAAAGTTTGGCCAACCGGAAGTTAATCTGGGTTTAATACCGGGTTATGGAGGTACACAACGTTTAACACAATTAGTTGGCAAGGGAAAAGCTATGGAACTGATGATGACGGCGAATGTGATAGAAGCAAAAGAAGCAAAGCAGCTTGGCCTGGTGAATCATGTAACTGATGCTGGTACATTACTTGAACATACCAAAGAGATTCTGCAGGTTATTATGACAAAGGGGCCTAATGCAATTGCAAAAGTGATTGGAGCTGTAAATGCATATTACGATTATTCAAAAAATGGATTTGATGAAGAAATCCGTTTGTTTGGTGAATGTTTTGGTACAGATGAAATGAAAGAAGGTGTAACTGCTTTTTTAGAAAAACGAAAAGCAGATTTCAGCAGGAAATAAATTTCATTTATCAGCAGAAAGTGTAGATAGATTTTTTAAAAAATCAAAGGTTTTGATTTTCTGTTAATTTTTCTTCAATAAGGTAAGTTTCAACTTCACTTAAAAATGGAACTTGCTTTGCATCTTCAAATTCAATTCTGATTCCACTGATATTCTGAGCAGGAAATGTAAGAATGCGTTTGTGGCCAATTGTTGTTAATTGAATTTCTTTAACTAATTCATATCCGTTTACCAGGGAAATCTTGATGCTTTTTATCTGCTGGCCTTTTTCAAGAGGTTCTTTAAGTACAATACAATTTATTTTTTCTTCCTGTTTAAATTTTATCCAGAAAACACCCTGATGATAATCGGGTAAAGATTCAGCAGTAATTGTTTTGCCATCAATAAGTTTATTGTTTTTGTATACAACCCCTTTATAATGCAGTTCACCCCTTGCCGTTACAGAACGGTTATACTTAAAGTTTTCTTCTTTTAATTTATTAAAACCAACCAGCGAAGCTGAATCATTGGAATGTATTAACCCTCTTCTGTCGGGTGGAACATTCAACAATAAATTTGCACCACGTCCAACAGACTTTAAATAGAGTTCAAATAATTTTTCAGGACTTTTAACTTTATCATCTTCCTGTTCATGATAAAACCAACCGGGCCTGATACTTACATCACATTCTGCAGGTACCCAATGTATACCATGGATATTACCCATGTTTAGTGTGTCCGCAGGTGGTGCGCCTGCACCTGGCGTAAAACCTTCAATATTTAAGTTGTTCCAATTTGTTGTACCTGCATAACCTTGTTCATTACCAACCCAACGTATATCAGGACCCACATCACTAAAGATGAGTGTATTGGGAGAAAGTTT
>DAIOWB010000091.1:0-9261 GCA_036758725.1 Lacibacter sp. | reverse complement strand
TTACAACTCCTGTATTCCATTTCCCGGTTTCTCCAATCCCGGCTTTATCAGAGATATCTTCAAATTTGAATTTTCCTTTATTCAGGAAAAGTTTATTGGCACCCATATTTGATGTCATCAGCACATCAGCCAATCCATCGTTATTAATATCGCCAATGGCCACGCCACCTCCATTGTAAAAATTCCTGTAATTGAAAATGTTGAAGTCTTTGGAGTTTTTTACCTGGTTGTTAAAATCAATACCTGTATTTTTCTTTAATGTAAATAAAGTATCAGGGCTTTCCTGCTCATTGCAGGAAAATAAAAAAAACATCATACCACAGCATGCCACATTAAACAACGCCTTTTTCATGAATAGTTAATCTCCCTGGTTTTAAAATCAGCTGTCGAATATAAAACTAAAAAGGCCATCGCCGTAGCGGATGACCTTTTAGTTCTGCTTATATGCTTATCAAATCAATATCCTACGTTCTGTGTCAGGTTTGGATTAGAAGAAAGAGCAATATTAGGTATTGGGAATACAACCCTTGAAGCAGGAGAAGCAGTAGGCCTCTCATTAACCGGGTCATTAAATTTTTCGAACCGTATCAAATCATTTCTTCTCCATGCTTCCAGATAAAGTTCACGACCTCTTTCAGCCAGTAATTTGGTTAAATCAACTGAACCAAGTGCAGTTGCACCTCTGTTTGTACGAATAGCGTTAACAATAGACAATGGAGTTTCAGCATCAGTACCACCCCGCAGAATTGCTTCAGCTTTCATCAGGCGAACATCTGCAAAACGAAAGAATGCAAACTCATTTTTACTACCCCAGCCACCGCCATTCATTTCAGCAGGATCCAAAGGCCATTTATTTGTTCTGATACCTTTTGATTCTGTAGAAAAGAATAAACTTACCTGAGGTGTGAATATTAATGGATTTCCGCTTCTGTCTTTTAAATCAACAATTGGGTCTACGCCAACTTGATTTTTACGTTCAGGACCTCGTTGCTGGCCAATCAAAAATCCAGCCCCGCGTCCAACTACGCTTGTATATCCAGCAATATTCTGGGATTTACGTACATCTGAGTTCTCAAAACTATTATAAAAATCAGCTAAGGTTGTAAAACCATTCCAGCCATCGGGAGGCATATTGTAGTGGTTACCCATACAGGAAGCCCACACCATGTTTATACCCTGACTGTTTTGACGAACAAAAATATTTTCGCTTGATTTTGCACCATTGTCCCAAACAAAATTATCCCAGTAGTTAGCATCTAACGCAAGGTTTGGATTTGCTGCAATCGAGTTACACAGAGTAATTACTTTATTCATATCAGCGGCTGCAAACGTAAAAGGACCAGCAGGTGTATTAGGGTCTTGCTTAAACACAGCTTTATTCAGGTATGCTTTAGCTAATAAAAACTGAGCGGCTTCTTTGGTTGCCTTGTTTCTTGTTGCAGTAGTAAATGATGGCAATGTTGTTACAACAGATTCCAATTCACTAATGATAAAATCAATTGCTTCAGAACGTGTATAAACATCCGGAAGATCCGCGATAGCAGCAGTAGCAGGTCTGTGCTGCACCTGGCCAAATAAATCGCATGCGATATAAGAAAAATATGCACGTAAGAATTTTGCTTCAGCCTGTATTTGTCCTGATGAGGTTTCAGCAAGCAGGGTTGTTTGGAATAAAGCGCCATTCAAACCATTCCATGTATCATTAATCTGGTTGTGTGCGCCATCCCAAGCGTGTAGGTGCAGTTTGCGCCATGTTCCAAAATCATCCCAGTCAGTACCACGTGTTGGCCCCATTAATTCGTCTGTTGTATGCTCATTCATAGCATACCAGTTTCCCTGTCCTATTAACTGATTTAACTGATTATACACCTCTGAGAGTGAAGAAGGCGTTGGTGCCCCGCCACCGGTGCTTGGAGGTATTGAAAGCGGATCTTTTAGTGTTACATCCAGCTTAGTGCAGGATATTACTCCGAGTACTGCTACTGTAATCAGGAACAGTGAATATTTATTTATTTGTTTTTTCATATCAAGTATATTTTTATTTAATTAAAATCCAAGGTTTACTCCAAGGGTTATTGTTCTTGCTTTGGGATAACCCACATAATCGAAACCACGTGAAGGAACACCACCAAGCCCGTGATCTACGTTTACTTCAGGATCAAGACCAGAATAATTAGTAATTAAGAACAGGTTTTGCCCTGATAAAGAAGCAGAGAGCGTTTTAATAGCCTTACTTTTCAAATTAAATGTATAACTAACAAGTGCATTTGACAACCTGAGGAAATCTCCTTTCTCCAGAAACCGTGAAGAAACACTTCCCGGGTTAATTGGATCCTCATTGCTATTTGCTGTTGCATAATCTATGTTATGCGCTGTTTTAATACTTCCCTTTAAAAGTAATGCATTTGCTGTGTTGTTATATACGTAAAAACCCATTGAGGTATTCAAAAACATACTTGCACTCCATTGGCCTAATGAAAAGCTGTTTGTTAACCCGGCCGTAAATGTTGGTAATGCACTTCCTAATAACTGATCCTGTGCTCCGTTTGCATACCGGGCATCTCCGTTTCCGTCAAAACCCTGGAATACCGGCATCTTCCATGTAAATAAAGGATAACCATTTTGAAATGTTTGAGCATATGCGCCTGATAAACCCTGGCCATTTACACCACCGGTATTTACTTTAACATTAAAATCTGCCAACTCATTATGCAGGAAGGTCATATTATATGCTATATCCCATTTAAGTTTTGTCTTTTTCAAAGCCTGGTAATTAAAACTAAATTCCCAACCCCTGTTTCTAACAAATCCCGGAAGATTTGAATAATAAAAGCTGGTTGCACTGAATCCACCTGGTGTTGGGCCGAAGAACAATAGATTTTTTCTTTTCGTATAAAAGTAATCGATAGTACCGGTCAAACGGTTGCCTTTCAATGCAAAATCAAGACCTGCACCGGTTGTTGTAGCTTCTTCCCATTTCAATTCCTTATTTCCCTGGTGTACAAATGAAGTTGAGGGGGTTCCGGAATTTCCAAGATAGATTTGCTGAAGATCAATTGCATCATAAGCTCCTAAACCATCCTGGCTTCCTAATTTACCATAGTTCGCTCTAAGACTGAAATCAGCGAAAACTTTTCCGAGTGGTTTTGCAAACTCTTCATTGATTAATCTCCATTTTGCAGCAAAGGCCGGGAAGGTTCCGTATTTATTATTCTCACCGAATTTTGAAGAACCATCAATCCTCACAGTAGCAGTAAGAAGATATTTATTATTGATGGTGTAGTTTACACGAGCAAAATAGGATTGTAATTCAATTTTATTGTAAAAAGGAATATATGCTGCCTTGATATTTTTAAAATTGTTTATGTCTTTAATAAATACATCTGTCGGAGTAACAACGGGTGTATTTAGACCCCAGCCTACCCTGGCAGAACCTGTTGCTTCAGTACTCTGATAAGAATAACCTGCTATAGCATTAAGATCCTGTGTACCGAATGATTTATTATAAGTCAGTGTATGCTCAACAAGATTTGTATTTACTTTTAAATCCTGGTATGAAGCTCTACCATTTCCGGAAATTCCATTACCATAGTCTACTCCATTAACATTGGTAGTCCCACCGGCAACTGCAGAACTTAAACGGGGATCAGCAAATGCTTTACGAAGACTCTTAGAGTTATCATAACCATATGTCACTTTATAAGTAAGCCCTTTAATGATTTCATAACTTGCACTCACACTTGTAAGCAAACGATTGATATTATCCTTGTCATCAAAATACGCAATGAGTTCAGCCGGGTTCCTGTTACCATCTCCCGGATCAAAATAATGTCCGTCAGAGCCAAAAACAGGAAATGTTGGATTATAAGCAATAGCAGCACCTATCAAACTTCCCTGGTATCCTGCATTATTACTGTTAGGGGAATATGAGTTTTTAATATTAGAATAAGTAAGAGTGATATCTAATTTTAATTTATCATCCTTCAGGAACTTTTGTAAATAGTTTACACGTCCTGTAAGTCTTTTAAGATCACTACTCTTAACAATTCCTTTCTGGTCATCATACGAACCGCTTAAACGAAGTGAGGTTCCTTTATTTGCAAAACCCCAGGCGAGGTTATAATTCTGCGAAACACCGGTACGAAATATTTCATCCTGCCAGTCTGTACTTGCGCCTTTATCATTTTGTAAAACAGCTAAAGCAGCATCTGCGGGACTTGTACCTGCATCTATATTTGCTTTTTTAACTGCTGCTAAAAAATCCGATGCATTCAATAAATCATATCTTTTTGCTGTTGTAGATACACTGGTACTTGAATTAAATGAAAAAGTACCTTTTTTGCTTTTGCCTGCTTTTGTTGTAATAATGATTACACCATTTGCTCCACGTGATCCGTAGATAGCAGCAGAAGAAGCGTCTTTCAAAATACTGATGCTCTCAATATCATTCGGGTTAATGAACATCAAAGGATTCTTTGGCGTTTGGCTTCCTTCAATACCACTAATACCCCCCGATGTACCGCCACCGTCCAAAGGAACACCATCCACTACAAATAATGGATCATTGTTACCACGGATAGAAGATGTACCCCTGATGTTAATTGTAGCAGCTGCGCCGGGTTCACCATTTCCTGGTGTGACTGTAACACCGGGTGTACGTCCCTGGAACAATTGCTCAGGAGTAGAAATTACTCCTTTATTAAAATCTTTTGGAGTGATAGCCGCTACAGAACCAGTTGCATCTTTTACTTTCCTGGTACCATAACCTGTAGAAACTATAACCTCTCCAAGTTGGGTGTTACTAATTACCAATACAACAGTAACTGTTGATTTACCGGTAATATTTACTTCCTGAGTATTATAACCTACAGAAGTAAACACCAGTACATTAATACCAGAGCCCACAGTAATTTTAAAAGTTCCGTCAGGAGCAGTAGATGTTCCTGTACTGGATCCTTTTGGTGTTACCGAAACACCTGATACGCCTGAACCATCTTTAGAGTCAGTTACCCTCCCGGATACAACTCTGTCTTGTGCAATTGCAAACTGTGTTGTGATTAGCAGTAAAGCAACAGCAATTGTTTTTGTAAAGTTTTTGAAGGACATAAGCATAAGCATTAGTAGTTATCGTTGAATAATAAATTACAATTTTGAAATGTGTGAATAACACACAATTTTCATTTTTTTTTTTTACAAAACAAAAAAATATTTAGCTAACATATGTTAGCTTATCAATATGTGGCGCTCTGCATCTCTGTTTTGAATAATAATAGTATAAATTGTTGTTCCTAATACTGTATTGCAACCGATTGCGAAAACGATTTCAATTAAAAAATTAATTTTAATCAATAATTTACTAAAATGGATTCCAGGGCAACTTTGAAAAATATTTCCCGAATGCTGAATATCAGTATTTCCACTGTTTCCCGTGCATTAAAAAATCACCCGGATATTTCTGAACAAACTAAAAAGAAAGTTCAGGATGCGGCTAAGATGCTGGATTATGAACCGAATACTTATGCCATAAGTCTTCGAACAGATAAAAGCAATCTTATTGGTGTGATTTTACCTTTTATCTCCAATTATTTTTACCAGTCATTTATTGCAGCAGTTGAAGAAGAAGCAAAAAAGAATAATTATTTATTACTGGTTTTACAATCTGCAGATGATCCTGAAACCGAACAGGCAAATCTAAGAATCTGCCGTTTGAACCGTGTGGCAGCTGTTTTTGTTTGTATTTCGCCAACCACGACTGATATCAGTTCCTTTCTCCGCCTGAGTCAATCAGGAACACCGGTTGTTTTTTTTGATAAGGTACCCGCTTTTGAAGCATGCGATAAAGTATGTGTGGCCGATGAAGAAGCAGCAACGATAGCTGCTGAGCAAATTATAAAAAAGAAAAAAAAGAAAGTACTTGGCTTGTTTGGCAACCCTTCTTTGTCGATAACACAAAAAAGATTAACGGCATTCCAGGAAATTTTTAAACAAAATAATTACTCAGATAAACTCCAGGTAATTCATGCTATGTCAGCTGAAGAATCAAAACAACATGTATTGCGTATTTGCAAACAAAAAAATAAACCGGATGTAATATTTTCTATGAGTGATGAAATTCTTTTTGGTGTAATAAAAGCAATACAGATACTCAAACTAAAAATGCCTGATGAACTATCATTAATAACCATCAGTAATGACGGGGTCTTCCCCAAATTATTTGAACCGGAAATTACTTATATAGAAACAAGCGGTTATGAACTTGGAAAATTAACTTTCAAAAGAATGAAGGATTACCTGGCTGGCAAATCATTTGTCCAGGAAGTGTTATTATCTCCAAAATTAGTACACGGCAAAACTCTTTAAGTGGTTACTATTTAACGGCGCTACTTTTTTTCAATCCCGGTTTTAATTTATATAATTTACCGGGTCTGTGTGGTACATTATTTTCCATTTCATCCAGGTCATGCAGCCAGTTTTTCACTGATATTTTTTTCCGGAAATTTCTCCTGTCTAATTTGGCTCCCAAAATGGATTGATACAAATTCTGAAGTTCCCGAAGAGAAAATTTTTCAGGCAATAAATTAAAAATTATAGGTTCTTCCATCACCTGGTCCTGCAGTTTCTTAAGGCTGGCAGTAATAATTTTTTTATGATCAAATGCCAGATCTTTTAAATCAGTAACTGTATGCCAGTTCACTTCATTGTCCGTTATTTTCAACAGATGGTCCCTGATATTGATAAGCGAATAATAAGCTGTTGTAATTACCCTGCCGGATGGGTGACGGTTCACATCACCAAAACTTCCCACCTGCTGAAGAAATACATTTGTAAGCCCTGTTCGTTCTTTTAAAACCCGGTAGGGTGCACTGTCAAGATTTTCATCCGGTTTAATCAAATCGCCCAGTAAAGACCATTTATCAGCAAACTCCGCCAGGTCTGATTTGATAAGTAATACTTTCAAATCTTTTTTTTCAAACCCAAAAATTACACAGTCAACCGACACACCGATATTGAAAGATTCCAGATGCGTTATTTTTTCTGTTTCAGCAGTTTTTAATCGTTTCAATACTTCAGCAGTCATGAGTGAGTGTTTGGTTCAAAAAGTTTTCAAAATAAAATAATTTTTTTTGATGTTTATGAATTATTATTTCAACTTTCGCATATTTATTATTGAAACAATTTTATTTTCCGTCCGTTTCCTTTTTGAATTGCCCGTAATGAGTACAGATGCATAATTTTACAAACCTTTATTTTTACTGAATATGTATAGTAAAGACGAAACTAAAAAATTACAGGCACTAACAACTGTTCTGCTGAAGAAAAACAAACCAGGGCCAAAAGAAATTGAAGCTCTACGGGATGTACTCCGTTTTCATGAAAATCGTTATTATATTTTAAACGACCCGCTTATTTCTGATTTTGAATACGACCAGCTTTATAAAGCACTTGAAAAATCAGAGAATGAAAATCCAAAACTGATTACATCGGATTCTCCCACACAAAGAGTAGCCAAGGGATTGACAAAAGATTTTCATACTGTTCAGCATCTGGTGCCGATGCTTTCTCTGGATAATTCTTATAACGCAGAAGATTTAACTGACTTTGACAGAAAAGCAAGAGAGCTAACCGGAAAAGATAAAATTGAATATTGTGTAGAACCCAAATTTGACGGCGCCAGTATTTCTCTTGTTTATGAAAATGATTTACTGGTTCGTGGTGCTACAAGAGGTGATGGCGTGGAAGGGGATGAAATAACGACGAACATCAGGCAGATAAAAAGTATTCCGCTTTCTGCAAAATTTTCAGACTATGGTTTGCATCAGGCAGAAATACGGGGAGAAGTGCTTATTAATAAAAACAATTTTAAAAAGTATAATGAAAAACTGATGGAGGAAGGTAATGCCCCTTTAGCTAATCCAAGAAATGCAGCAGCGGGAACATTAAGAATAAAAGATTCTGCTGAAGTAGGAAAAAGAAATCTCGAGGCATTTGTTTACCATATCAGTTACTTCACTGCAATCCGTGGTAAAAAAATTGCTGAAGAATTAAAACAGCATGCTTCATCTCTTGAAATGCTCTGGAACCTGGGATTTCGTAGCCCGCAAAAAGAAAAAAAAGTATTCAAGGGAATCGAATCAGTAATAAAATATTGTAACGAGTTTGAAGTATTAAGAGATGATCTGCCTTATGAAATTGATGGCATGGTAATAAAAGTAAATGACCTTGCCCTGCAAGATAAACTGGGAATGACAACGCATCATCCCCGTTGGGCAATTGCTTATAAATTCAAAGCAAGGCAGGCAACGAGTAAATTATTGGCTGTAGAGTTCCAGGTAGGAAGAACCGGTGCTGTAACTCCTGTTGCCAAACTGGAACCTGTGTCAGTTGGTGGGGTTACCGTGAGCAGTATCTCCATTCACAATGAAGATTATATAAAAGAAAAAGATTTACGCATTGGGGATGCAGTATTGATAGAACGTGCAGGTGATGTTATTCCGCAAATTGTAAAATCATTACCGGATCTAAGAACGGGTAAGGAAAAGAAAATTCATTTCCCGGACCATTGTCCTGTTTGTAAAAGCAAATTATTTAAAGAAGAAGAAGAAGCTGTCTGGCGATGTATAAATATTGATTGTCCGGCACAAGTAGTGGAACGCATTATTCATTTTGTAAGTAAAGACGCCATGGATATCCGCGGCTTTGGTGATGCCAACGTTAGAAAGTTTTATGAATTGGGATTACTCAAAGACATCCCGGGAATTTATCATCTTGATTTTAAAAAAATCGGAGAAATGGAGGGCTTTGGACAAAAGTCAATTGACAATTTGCAACTGGCAATTAGCAATTCAAAAAATCAGCCCTTGCATCGATTAATATATGCTCTTGGTATTCGCTTTGTTGGTGAAACGACTGCTAAAACATTAGCAAGAGCCGTTAATCATTTAATGGATTTAAAAAAATATTCATTGGAAGATTTACAAAACCTGGAAGATGTGGGCCCGAAGGTGGGCGGAAGCATTCATCATTTTTTCAGCAACAAAGAAAATATTCATTTGCTGGAGCAGTTGGAAAAAATCGGACTGCAATTAAAAAATGAAAAAAAAGAATTAACGACTGCGGGTCAGCTTGCAGGACAAACATTTTTATTTACCGGAACATTGCCCACTTTAAAAAGAAGTGATGCTGAAGCCATGGTGGAAAAAAACGGCGGACAAATAGTTGGTGGTGTAAGCGCCAAGCTGAATTATTTAGTAGTGGGTGAAG
>DAIOWB010000090.1:4425-9312 GCA_036758725.1 Lacibacter sp. | reverse complement strand
CAACACGTAAACAACCATAACCACCCAGCTTCATTGATATGCCTGCAAGAAACATAGATGCAGCTGTTGGTGCAGATGAGTGACCATCAGGCACCCATGTATGAAATGGAAACAAGGCAGTAAAAATGCCAAAACCAATAAATGCAAAAGGAAAAAAGAAACGTTGTGTGGCAGAAGAAACTGATTGTTTTGCAATAGTTGTTAAATCAAAACTAAAAGCTTCATTTACCGGTGTATTATAATATAAACCAGCTAATCCTACAAAAACCAAAGCAGAACCAGCCATCAGCATCAAAGCAAGTTTCATGGCGCTGTATTCTTTTTTGCCGCTGCCCCAAATACCAATCAATAAAAATTTTGGTATAACAGCAACTTCTAAAAAGAAGAAGAGCATAAACAAGTCGAGTGAAATAAAGAAACCATATGCTCCCACACTCAGGAATAATAATAGAAAGAAAAATTCTTTATGCAATTTTTCCTGGTTCCATGAAACCAAAACTCCTGCAAGCACAACAAATGCAGTAAGTAAAATCATAGCAACCGAAATGCCATCAACACCTGCATGATAATTGATGTTTAAATTTTTAAACCAGGCATATTTCTGTTCAAACAAAAAGTTTGAGCTACTTGTAGCCCTTTCAATTAAAAACTGATACAATAAATAAAGTGAAAGGCCTAATTGAGCAACAGCTGCAGTTAATGCAACAGTACGTACTTGTTTTAATCCTTTTACAAAAAGCAACAGGAATGAAAACGCTAGCGGCAATATGAGAAGTAGTGATAGATTCATTTTATTGTTTCCATAAATAAATAAATACAATTGCTAATGATATGATGCCGGCAAAGAAGTACAATGCATAGTTCTGCACTTTGCCTGACTGAATGCCTTTAATAAGTGATGAAATTTTTGCAGTTCCGGCAGCGGTGCCATTCACCATTCCATCCACTATGTTTTTATCAATCCATGCAGCAGGTCGGCCAATGAAATTGAAAATTATTTTTTTGGTGATGAAAGAGTAAACTTCATCAATATAAAATTTTCCATATGCTGCTTTATATAAACCACCCAGTGCCGTTGATACCTGTTGAGGTTTGTTATTTTCAGTTTTATACATCCACATGGCCAGAAATATTCCTGCAAGTCCAATGGCTACCGGTGCAATAGAAAACATCAGGTGAAAATGTGATTCCAATGCCTTGCCATCAGATGAAACAAAATTTCCAAAAGGAATAAATCCAACTAAAACTGTAGCTGCAGCTAAAAGAATCAATGGCAATTTCATTGAGAAAGTTCCTTCGCCATGTGCATTATGCTCTAAGCTTTCTGCGTTTTGCGTTTTGTTCCAGAAGATAGAGAAATATAAGCGGAACATATAGAATGCAGTTAATCCTGATGTAAGTAAAGCAATCGCATAAACCGTCATGCTTGAATTATACGCTGCTAATAAAATTTCTTCTTTGCTGAAGAAACCTGCAAATGGCGGAACACCGGATATTGCTAAACAGGCAATTAAAAAGCTGATGTGAGTAATAGGCATCAGTTTTCTTAAACCACCCATGTCTTTCATATCGTTACTATGAACTAAATGGATGACTGCTCCTGCACCTAGAAATAATAATGATTTAAAGAAGGCATGTGTAAATAAATGGAACATGGAGGCAGAATAGCCTAAACCCTCTTCACCACCTGTACCACTTACACCTAATGCAAACATCATATAACCAATCTGGCTCATGGTTGAATAGGCCAGTACACGTTTAATATCTGTTTGTGTGCATGCAATGATGGCTGCAAATAAAGCAGATACAACACCAATAATTCTTACAACACTTAAAGCACTTTCATTTATTACAAATAATGGAAACAATCTGGCAACAAGGAAAACACCGGCAACTACCATGGTTGCAGCATGTATTAATGCAGAAACTGGAGTAGGGCCTTCCATAGCATCGGGTAACCAGATATGTAAAGGAAACATTGCACTCTTTCCTGCACCACCCATAAACACCAGTGTTAATCCCCATGTTATAGCAGAGATGCCAACAAAAGATGCAGAAGTAATTGCTGCAAATTGTGTTGATTGTTGTGAACTTAAATTGGCGATGATGGTTTTGAAATCTAAACTCTCACCATAAAAAGCAAGAATGAGAATGCCGATTAAAAATCCTAAATCTGCAAAACGTGTTACTATAAATGCTTTTTTAGATGCAGCTACAGCTGATGGTTTATTGAAATAATATCCAATCAATAGATAAGAAGATACGCCCACCAATTCCCAGAACATATAAATCTGAAACAGGTTGGAAGATATTACCAGGCCAAGCATAGAAAAAGTAAACAAGCCGAGGAATGCAAAATAAGTTGCAAACCGTTCTTCACCTTTCATATAACCCAGGCTGAAAATGTGTACCATCAGTGAAACAAAAGTTACAACCACCAGCATCATTACCGAAATAGGATCGAGGATGATGCCCATATCTATAGAAACATTTTCAGAAAATGTTAACCAGGTAAATTTAAACGCAGTAATAGTTTGATAAGTATCACCCACTTTTCCATCAATGAAAAAATACTGGTATGCAGTATAAACAGAAAGAATGGCTGAAATTAAAAGCAAACCTGTTCCTATAATTCCTGAAGCTTGGTTGAAATATTTTCTTCCAAAAATTCCCAGCAATACAAAACCTGCCAATGGCAATAAAGGAATAAGTGCTATGTAAGAAGAGTAGTTCATATTAATATTTCATTTCCGTGGTATCTTCTACATCAATTGAATGATGACTGCGATAGAGATTTATAATAATTGCAATTGCTACAGCTGCTTCGGCAGCAGCAATTGTAATAATAAATATGGTGAAGAAGATACCGTCTAATTTCTGAGGATATAAATATTTATTGAATGCAACAAAGTTGATGTTTACACTGTTCAGCATTAATTCAATGGACATGAGCATGGTTATCAGATTCCTTCTTGTAAACAATCCATACATGCCAATAAAGAACAGTGCCGTACTTACAAATAAAATATGTGTTACTGGTACTTCGTTCATTTCTCTTCCGGTTTTATTTTGAGTGCAATAACAATACAACCAACCATGGCAGCTAACAAAAGAATACTTACTACTTCAAAAGGCAGAGAGTACCCACCCAGTTCAACATTCAGCATGGCATTTCCTATTCTTGCTACATTGGTATCAAATGGTTGTTCTGCCGGTTTAAATCCGTATTGATAAATCAACATATAACTGAATGCAAATCCAAAAAATACCGCCAATGCACCAGCAATTGTTCTTGCCAAAGGGGCTTTTGCCATTTCTTTACCTGATTGTTGTGTAAGAAAAATAGAGAAGATGATGAGTACAACAATTCCGCCAACGTAAACAACTATTTGTACTGCTGCAATAAACTGAACATCCATCCAGAAATATAAAGAAGCAACACCTATCAATGAAAACAACAGCCAGATGGCAGAACGGAAAATTTTCCTTGTAGTAACAGATAAAATTCCCATACTCAGTATAAAAGCTGAGATCAGATAAAATATAATTTGTGATGCAGTCATGGCCTCATCCTCGGTCCTTCTCCATCCTTCGTCTATGCTCAGGAGAGAAGGAAGCCGGGCTTTTATTTTTTAATTAAACAATAGTAATTTCTCATTTCAACAATAACTTTTCAATCATCAATTAACAACAACTTTATATCTACTCAATATATTAAACAAGCTGGCCTCAGTGCTTAGCAATCCTCCCCCTTTGGGGGAGTTAGAGAGGGCTTTATTCAACACCCGCTCTTATCTTCGATCCGTCTTGATTTAATTTCTTTGTCAATTTACTTCTGTCAAACACACTATGTTCAAATGTTTGTGCCATTTTAATCGCTCCTGTAGGGCAAGCCTCTACACATAAATTACACATGGTACATAATTCAAGATGATATACAAAAGTGTCAATAGCTTTTTTCTTTTTTCCTGTTTCAGCATCAACATCAAACTTGGTGATAATCTTGATGGTTGCATTAGGACAAGCCAGTTCACAAGCTGTACAACCGGTGCATGCATGTTCATTATTTTCATCATGAATCATTACCACTTCACCTTTGAAACGTTCTGGTAAAACCAATGTATCCCTGTTATCAGGATATTGTTGCGTAATGATTTCTTTGTGATGCGTAAAATAATAACCTGTACGGTTCATACCAACTACAAGTGATTTTAAAGCACCCCAGATATCTTTTATGTAATCTTTTATAAACATAGCCTCATCCTCCATCTCCTTCTCCAAAAGAGAAGGAGCGGTACTTTTAATTTTATTTAAACTTTTTATCTTCCACTTCAACTTTTATACTAATCCAAACAAAACTATTTCTTCAACAAGCTGGCCTTGTGCCTTGATAAACCCCTCCCTTGGAGGCCCGCCCGGATGAACTGGTCGGACGGGGGCTTGGGGAGGCTTCTAAAAATGCCATCCTAATATTGCAATTACTGTTACCAGTAATAAATTAAACATACTGATAGGTAATAAATATTTCCATTCTAAATTTAATAACTGATCTATACGTAAACGGGGGAATGTCCACCGGAACCACATGATCAGAAATATTAAGAAGAACGTTTTTCCAAAGAACCAGATACTGGATGGAATATAATCCATTACATGATTAAAACTTTCCCAGTGCCCGATATGAAATGGCATCCATCCTCCTAAAAATAAAGTTGCACCAATAGCACAAACAATAAACACATTAATATATTCTGCAAGAAAGAACAAGGCAAACTTCATCCCTGAATATTCAGTATGAAAGCCTGCTGTTAATTCACTCTCGGCTTCGGCCAGATCAAAAGGTGCACGGTTTGTTTCTGCTGTAACTGCAATGATAAAAATGATAAA
>DAIOWB010000090.1:0-4325 GCA_036758725.1 Lacibacter sp. | reverse complement strand
GTCGCCAATCTTTCCTCCTTTAGCAATATGATTCAAGGCTGAAAGATTTGAAAAACCCGGTGATCGGAATTTTATTCTGTAAGGAGTTGTACCACCTTCACTCACAATATAAACTCCCAACTCACCACGTGCTGTTTCTACTCTTGAATAAAATTCTCCTTTTGGTAATTTTAAAACGGCTTTTGTTTTTGCCTGAAAATCACCTTCAGGAATATTATCGATTAGCTGTTCTATAATGCGGATTGATTGTTGCATTTCACGGATACGTATCATATAACGTGCAAAAGAATCACAACCGGTTTCCAACACTTCATCAAACTCAAGTTTATCATAAATTTCGTAAGGATATAATTTGCGTATATCTGAGCTTACTCCACTTCCTCTGGCAACTGGTCCGGTGCAGCCATATGAAATAGCATCTTCTGCAGATAAATAACCAACACCTTTCATCCTGTTCTGGAAAATAATATTGCCTGTTACCAACTCATCGTATTCATGAATCTTTTTCTTATAGAGTAACATAAAGTCTTTAACCCGCTTCTGAAAATTGGGATGAAGATCATGCATTACACCACCCGGTACCATATAGTTCATAGTTAAACGGGCGCCGCATGTTTCTTCCATTATATCATTAATTGTTTCTCTTTCACGAAATGCATGGAAGAATGGTGTAAAAGCACCCAAATCCATTGCCATAGCCCCCCACCATAATTCATGAGAAGCAATTCTTGTTAATTCATCCATCAATACACGTATCACTTGAGCTCTTGGCGGAATTTCCAACTGCAATCCTTTCTCAACACATAAAGCACATGCATGATTGTTGATGTGTGCAGAAAGATAATCCATACGGGAAGTAACATAAATGAACTGCCTGTAGGTTAGGCTCTCACACATTTTTTCAATAGAACGATGTATATAACCGAGATGTGGTTCTATGTTCTTAATTGTTTCGCCATTCAATGTTATTACAAGATGTAATACACCATGTGTGGCAGGATGCTGTGGTCCTACGTTAATAATTAAATCACCTTCTACTGTTGTACCTACTTCTTGAAACATAGTTTATAGTCTGATCATATTAATAGGGTCTTCAAAATCTTTACGCATGGGATTTTTTCCTTCCCATCCATCAGGTAATATTAATAAACGCTGATCGGGATGGTTCAAAAAATTCACACCAAACATTTCATATACTTCCCGTTCATGAAATTCGGCTGTGCGCCAGATATGGCAAACAGTTTCTATTTCAGGTTTTGTTCTGTCGAGTTTTGATTTCACTACAATGTTGTGCAAATATTTTGTTGACCGTAAGTGATACACCATTGTAAGATGTGTTTTCCAGTCAATACAAGTGAGGCAAAAAAGAAAATCGAACAGTAAAGAATCATCTTTACGAAGTTGTTGAGCAAACGATAACCAATCTGCCGGTTCAACATTTATATTTAACCATTCACCGCCTTCTTCAAAAGTAGCAGCAGGAAGCAACTCAGTAATTTTTATCTTTAGTTCCTCTGTTGTCATAAATATTCTTTCCCTGTTTTTAGTTGCTCACGGGTTAAACCGCTTTTAATTTTTTCCTGTAATGAAATTAATGCATGCAAGAGTGCTTCTGGTCTTGGAGGACAGCCAGCAATATATACATCAACAGGTATTACATGATCTGCTCCTTTTACAACAGAATAGGTATTATAAAAAAATGGGCCGCCACTGATTGCACAGGCGCCCATAGCAATTACATATTTTGGGTCGGCCATTTGATCGTATAATCTTTTTAAAACAGGAGCCATTTTATTTACAATGGTTCCGGCAATGATAATCACATCAGCTTGTCTTGGTGTGGCACGTGCAACCTCAAAACCAAATCTTGAGAAATCATATTTAGCACCGGCAACAGACATCATTTCAATACCACAGCAACTGGTTGCAAATGTGAGTGGCCATAACGAATTGGAACGTGCCCAGTTGATTACATCATCCAGTTTGCTCAATACAATTCCGCCACCAGGTGTGTCATGAACAATGCCTGGAAATGGGGCCTTACCCCCATCCCCTGAAGGAGGGATTTGAGAATCAGTATGATTATTTTTTATATCCGTCATTTTTTAGTTCAGTATAATTAAGTTTACCTAATCATAAAAGCAAGGGTTGTGCAAAGCTAATCCTCCCCTTTGGGGAGGTTTGGAGGGGCTGTATCCCTACTTCCATTTCAGCGCTCCTTTTTTGTGAGCATATAAAAAACCCATGAATAATATAAAAAAGAAAATAACAATTTCAATTAAAGCCAACCAACCTACTTGTTTAACCACTACGGCCCAGGGAAATAAAAATATAAGTTCTACATCAAAAATTAAAAAGATTAAAGCAAAAAGATAATAACCCACATTAAACTGTATCCAGCTTGGTCCCACAGTTGGAATGCCACATTCAATTGGTTCGCCTTTCTGTTTATTCTTGGTGGATTTGGTTACTACTTTAGCAATAAGAATAGCTATGATTGAAAAAGTAAGAGCCGCTAAAACCAAAACAATGAGTGAAGTAGCACCCATAAGCAAATAAATTTTTAACGAAATTAGGAACTAGTTGTTATTCTGATACATGATTCATGTTAATTAATCGTCTGTTGAAAATCAGTTTTCTGATTCTTTTATTATCCGTATGATTCCTGGTGAATGGATTTTTTATCGTAACCCATTTCCATAATTCGTTTTTTTGTTTCATCCAGCATATTCTTCCATCCGCATAAATAAAAATAAGCAGGTTGTTTATTACTGCAAAGTTCTTCATAAATGCCATGTACATATCCCGTACGGCCTTCCCACTGTTGTCTTGATAGAGTAGGAATGTAATGAAAGCCGGGCAATTTCTTTTCCAGTTCCTGCATTTCTTCATGGTAAAGTAAGTCTTCTTTAAAACGGGTACCAAATACAAGATATAAATTCTGATGAGGAATGTTGTGATTAAGAATATGGTTACACATAGCTCTGAAGGGAGCAATACCCGTACCTGTGCAAACAAAAAAGATATCTCTGTCAATAGTTTCAGGTAAATGAAATACACCTTGTGGGCCACGTAATGTCATTTCACTTCCTTCAACAATATTTTTAAACATCCATGGAGTGCCTTTGCCTTCTACATTGAGTACAATCACCAGTTCAAGTACATTGGTGCCGTTGGGCCAGCTTGCAATGGAGTAACTCCTTAATCTGCGGCTGGGTTTTTCATCAATAGGAAGATCAAAAGTGATAAATTGTCCGGGTACAAAATCAAATGATGTAAGTTCCGGAATTTCTAAAACATATCTTTTTGTATTGGGCGTTTCATCAATAATACGGATAACTTTTGCTGTACGCCAGGGTTGAATTGCCATTGAATTTTAATTTGGTGGCTCAATTTATTTGATATGCCTGTGATTTCCTAAATCTTTTTTAATAAAAAATAACATCCTGCTTTAAAACAGTTTTTGAAATGATGAAAAACATCATTTCAATATTGAATTTTTTATTATAGGAATGTTTTAGGATAGTAAAGTGAGGGTTGCAAAAAATCAGTTACTATCCAAAAATTTATTAAATCCTTTTTTATTATAGATGATGAGAGTACTTCTATTGTTTTGTGTGAATAGAATGTCTTTCAAAAAAAAGAGATCCTTTAATTAAAGGATCTCGGTATAAATCATTAGCAACATACTTTTTCTACTCAATCAGATCATTATTTAAACAACCCGTCAAAAAATTCTTTCATATCCTTCCAGCTGGCAGTATCTGCTGCAGCATCATATTTAATAGGCATTTTAAATTTTTCACCCATAGCAGTTGCATCAGGATTGGTAAATGCATGGGTAGCTCCTGCATATTCTTTAAATGTATATACTGCACCTATTGAATCCATTTGCTTCTTAAACATATTTACATCAGCAATAGGAACAAACGGATCGGCTCCTCCATGGCAAACTAATATTTTTGCTTTTAATAAATCTTTATTGGCTGCTGTGCCAATTAAACTTCCATGAAAACTTACTATCCCTTTCAAATCAGTGCCAAGACGTACAACATTTAATAACGTGCCACCACCAAAGCAATATCCAACAGCTGCTATATTACTTGCATCAGTTTGTGCATAGCTTTTAATTTTTGCAATAGCAGCTTCAATTCTTGCTTTAGCCATTTGTGGATTTTGGTAGAAAGGCGTGGCATAAGCACCAGCACTATCCGGATTGTCTGCAGTTTTCCCATTTCCATAAACATCAATAGCCATGGCAATGTAGCCGAGCTTTGCCAGTTCTGTTGCACGCATTTTGGCATAATCATTTAATCCCCACCATT
>DAIOWB010000089.1:0-9376 GCA_036758725.1 Lacibacter sp. | reverse complement strand
CCTTTTCTTTGTATTCTTCTTTTCCTAAAGCTGCAAAAGCTTTGCTGTATGCCATATTCATTAAAGCATTCCAGCTTAGAATAATTTTATCGTCTAATAACGGCTTTATTCTTTTTGCTCTTGTTTCAAAAAGCTTTTTTCTGCACTCCTCTATTGTTGAATTAAATAAATCAATGTTGAGTTGATGAAGCTCACAAAATGCTTCCGCTTCAACTTTAATTCTGGGTATGTTTACTCCCTCCCAATTTCCTTTTTCCGTAATATCATAAAAACTGCAAAATAATTCTGAATTATTTTGCAAAACAGCATCCACTTCACTTTTGTTCCATGTATAAAATTTTCCTTCAACACCTTCGCTATCGGCATCATAGGCAGAAAAAAAACCTGCTTCCTCTGAAGTCATTTCATCATCAATAAATTGAAGAGTTTCTTCAATTGTTTTTTTATACTTGTTGTTTTTCGTTACCTGATAGGCATCACAAAGCGCCACAACCAGCAAAGCATTGTCATAAAGCATTTTCTCAAAATGAGGTGCCAGCCATTCATTATCCGTACTATATCTTGCAAATCCACCTCCAATATGATCATAAATTCCGCCATTGATCATTTTATCTAAACTGATACAGGCTTGTTTCAATGCCTTTTCATTTCCTGTTGCATGGTGATATTGAAGAAGAAAACTTATGGTAAATGTTTGAGGAAACTTAGGAGCTTTTCCAAATCCACCCCACTCTGTATCTGCGGTTTTCATGATGTTCTCAAACATTTCCTCTGACTGTTTTGATGTAAAAAGTTCATCGGCCGGCACATGTATTAGGGATGGATTTTGAAGTCCGAAACTGTTTGCATTCTTTATATGATTTAATAATTCATTGGCTTGTTCTTCTATTTCTGTTCTTCTTTCTTTAAATGCTTTGGAAATGCTAAGCAGTACATCGTTCCATGAAGCTCTGTTATATGCTTTAACCGGTGGGAAATAAGTACCTCCATAAAAAGGTTTTAATTGAGGTGTTAGAAATACATTTAATGGCCAACCTCCGCTACCCGTCATTGCCTGCAATGCATCCATATAAATATGATCAAGATCTGGCCTTTCTTCACGGTCAATTTTTATATTAATAAAGTGTTTATTCATAAGTTGAGCAGTGGCACTGTTTTCAAAGCTTTCTTTTTCCATCACATGACACCAATGACAAGAAGAGTAACCAATACTTACCAGGATGGGCATATCTTCTGTTTGCGCCTTTTGTAAAGCTTCATCTCCCCAAGGATACCAATCAACAGGATTGTGTGCATGCTGCAATAAATAAGGACTGGTTTCTTTTGCAAGCCGGTTGCTGAATAGCATAAAAATAATTTAAAAGATAGTGATACAACAAACCTACACTGTTTGTAGAAAAAGAATGGATGTGCTTGCGTTAAATTACTTGTTAAGTTGATTAAGAAATTTTTCTAAAGCCGATACCATACTGGGAGCTTGTGGTTCGGGGGCTTTAATCTGTAATTTAAGTCCGGCTTCTTCTGCGGCTTTAGAGGTATTGGCACCAAACGTACCAATATATGTTCCGTTTTGTTTGAATTTGGGGAAATTTTCAAAAAGGCTTTTTACTCCACTGGCAGTAAAAAAACAAATAACATCAAAATTCCCTTTTAACACAACATCTTTAATATCGTTGCTGATTGTTTTATAAAGGATAGGTGTTGCAAACTCACATTGATGTTCACGAAGCCATCCCATTATTTCATTATCAAGATTTTCTGTACAGGGATATAAAAATTTTTCGTTGCTTTTATGTTTATTAATTACATCAAATAAGCTTTTATTGGTACCATCAGCACCATAAAAAACTTTTCGCTTGCGGTATAAAATAAATTTTTGGAGATAAAGTGCCACTGCTTCGGTAATGCAGAAATACTTTGTATCCTGAGATACGGTAATTCTCATTTCTTCACAAATTCTGAAGAAATGATCAATTGCATTTCTGCTGGTGAAAATAACAGCTGAATAAGATTGAATATCAATTTTTTGTTTTCTGAAATCTTTTGAGGGAACCCCTTCTATACGAATAAAAGGTTGAAAAGTAAGGTCAATAGCATATTTCCGTGCTAAATCATAGTACGGCGATTTTTCAGAATCGGGCCTTGGTTGCGTTATAAGAATACTTTTGATAGCCTTCTCTTTTTTTGCCATTAATACAGGTTTCCTAACGGGTTTTGAAATTTCCTGCAAAAGTAAGTACAATTATTTATATATAACCAATGAGTATTTTATAAATAACCATTAATGGGGCTATTTCAAAAGCAAGAAAGTAAATAAAAAAATGAAACCGGCTAACGTTGAGGTTGGCTTGTACAGTATTATAAGCTCTTAAAAAACGATAAAGGAATAGTCCGCAAATAATAGCCAGCGAAAGAGTGATGGCAATAGTTGAAACGGGCTGTTTTGCAAATGCAATAACCAGGATAAATGGAAGTACAAGAATGCCAATTATTTTATTTATCAGAAAAGCTATAAAAGCAAACGTATCAGAAGCAGAAGTAATATTAAATAACCATCCACTAACTTTCAGAAATAAATACTTTCCAGCATACAATGTTCCAATTACAGCTGCAGAAATAATGGGTATGAGAACCGGTGCTACCTGAAATGGAATTTGAAAATGCCTGATAAGCAAATAAATATAGGTACCCGAGCTGATGGCAAAAAAGATATTGAACATCAACGATTGTAAGCCTGATTGTACCAATTGCTCTCTTATCTGATTTACTTTTAATGAAGTTTTAAAAAACACCCGGAATAAATTATTGAAATAACGGGTATAAGCCAGCTTTAAAAGACCAAACAATAAAAACACGCCAATAATATAATAGAACAGCCACTCATTTTTATCTGACTGTTTTGCTTTTTCAATCAAAAATTCAGGCTTGGCAAATAAATTTAAACGTACCAGTTTGTGAATAATAAAACTTCTTGCAGAATCATAAGAAGGTAATATCTGAATTTGTTTAATGGTATCTTTTGCCGTTATTCCCTCTTGAACTGCTAAACTATCTGCAGGTTTCTGAAGCACAGAACTGTCCTGTGAAAAACCTTCACAGGAAATAAATAATATGAAAATCAGAAAAAGATATCGCATTGGGTGAGTGCAAAAGTATTTAAACCATTTCATCACTCAGAAAAAATTCACATAGCCAAAATGAATTTTACTTTGCCTCAGGTTAAAAGGCAGATCATTTCGCTTACCGGCAGCAAATGCTACATTAAAAATGCCGGCCTTTGTTTCAAAAGCTAAGCCAAAACCTGTACCTAAAAAAGTATTTGAACTATTAGCAAACTGGCTTTTATTTCGTACCAAAGCACCATCAGTAAAAGCATACAGAAAACTGTTTAAGCCAATTAATAAACGATACTCTGCCGTAACAACCGCATAGGCAGATGCGTAAATGCTTTCTTCATCAAATCCACGCAACATTTTAAAACCACCAATCTGGTACAGTTCGTTTCTGAAGATTTTAGGGCTTTGAACCCATCCCCCATTAAATGCCGCTTTAAAAGTTGTTTGTTTGCCGGTTTTAAAATACCTGGCGGCATTTAATTTCATCCTGAAGGTATAGGCCCTTGTGCCAAGGGTATCATAAAGACTTTTAAAATTGTAAGTTGGGTTAGAAGGATCTTTAATATTTGTGATGTTATTGTTTTCTCTGATACGCCTGATGCCTGCCGAACCTGTAAATTTCAGATCAACTCCTTTGCGGGGGTTAAACCTGTAATCTGTATTGAACCATTCATATTCAATACCAATGTTTGATGTTGTTTGATCTATCTGGTCGGGCAATCTTTTATTGTTACGTATAAAGTTAGTATCAACATCCAACAGATTAGATATAAACTGCTGATAAAAAATCTTTCCGCTTTTATTACCACCAAAAGAATATTGAACTCCCAGTTGCAAATTGATATTTAAAAAGGATGAATCTTTTTTTAGCCCATCAAAAGAAAAATCAACGCCAAACGGAGAGCCAAATAAAAACGGTTGCAGATAACTCAGTTGTAAACGTGGCGATTTTACCTGTATTTGCTGATACATAATAGCTAACGCTTCTCCCAGTCCAAAACTGTTTTTAAGATTGAGATTAAAATCACCTGTAACCAATAATTTATTACCACCCAATTGATCATTTGCAGGTAAAAAACCAACAATACCATTGATCTGGCTGCTTTTCTTATTCTTGAGATAAAGGTTTACAATTGATCCTGTACCCAGGTAACTGATATTCCATTTTTGTTCCTCGGTTAAGTATGGCAGTTGTAATAATTTTTGACTGATGTTCAGCAACTTTTGTTTTTGATAAATGGAACCGTCTTCTATTTCAAGATATCGTTGTAAAAAACGGTTGCTGATTTTTACATCACCATAAACACGAATACTATCAATTTTATAAAGAGGCCCTTTATCTACTTTCAATACGGCACTCATTCCATTGCTTTGCAAATCAAAACTGTCGAGATAAATATTTGCAAATGGATATCCGGCATTTTCCAGTTTATTTAATATCCGTTGTTGTAAAAGTTGTACAGATGCAAAATCAAGAGGCAGTTGTTTGAAATTTTTATCTCTGTACCCTGCTGTATTTAATAAATCCGGTGCTACTGAAGAAGTATTGAGTTTTGCCCATAAATATTGCTTGCCCAAAAAGATTAAAACAGTTGCTGTTACAGAATCCATCCGTATTGAATCAACCGATGCTGAAACAAATCCTTTTTTCTGCAATAACTGTGGAATCTGGAAGATATACTGGCTGCAGAACTCTTTCTGAACAAAAGAATTTTGCAATCCAAGTGAAGCAGAAACATCAACAGTATCTGTAAAACGATACTGTAGCAGATATTTTTGCTGACCCCATGCAACAGCAATCATCATGCAATTAATACAGGATAGAAAAGCAATTAAACAGAATGATTTTAGTTTTTGATGCACGAACGGTTAGTTTTGCAGTCTCGAAATTACGTTTTCATTTGGCCGGAATATACATTCATATCCCTTTTTGCAAACAAGCTTGTAATTACTGCAATTTTCATTTCAGTACCAGCTTGCGCTATAAGAACGATTTTATTGCAGCTTTATTGAAAGAAATTGAATTACAAACACAAAATGAATCTACAACAGGGACACAAAGCAATTATCTGCAAAATGAAATCATTGAAACCATTTACTTTGGCGGGGGTACGCCAAGTTTACTTTCTAATGATGAGCTGAAAACAATTTTAAACAAACTTCAGGAACATTTGCAAATTGATAGCGATGCAGAGATTACCCTTGAAGCCAACCCTGATGATATTACAAATGAAAAACTAAAAGGCTGGAAAGAATACGGCATTAATCGGCTGAGCATTGGCATTCAATCTTTATTTGATGAAGATTTGCAATGGATGAACAGGGCACATAATTCTGCGGAAGCAAAAGAAGTTATACAAAAAGCAAAAGAGGCCGGTTTTGAAAACTTTACAGTGGATCTTATTTATGGCACTCCCGGATTAACAGATGAAAAGTGGAAACAGAATCTTGATTGGGTGTTACAACAAAATATCACTCATCTTTCATGCTATGCTTTAACAGTGGAAGAAAAAACCCCACTCGATAAACAAATCCGTCTTCACCAAAAAGCAGCAACAGATCCGGAACAACAAAGCCGCCAGTTTTTATTATTGATGGATTTTATGCAACAGGCAGGTTTTGAGCATTATGAAATTTCCAATTTTGCAAAACCCGGCCACAGAAGTAAACATAACAGCAGTTATTGGCAAGGAAAACATTATTTAGGATTAGGGCCATCAGCACATTCTTTTAATGGCAACAGCAGGCAATGGAATATAGCAAACAACCAACAATACATTCAATCGCTTCAACAAGGAATTGTTCCTTTTGAAAAAGAAGAACTCACAACTATTCAACAGTTGAATGAATATATTATGACAAGTCTGCGTTTAATGGAAGGTTGTGATTTGAATTTTGTACAAACAAAATATGGAGCTGATAAAGCGGAAGAGCTGAAACAGAAATCAATGATTTTTCAAAACAGCAACTGGCTTATCATAAAAGAAAATACAATTGTTTTAACCAGGGAAGGAAAACTCTTTGCAGACAGAATTGCCAGTGAACTTTTCTTTGAATAGAACCTTAGCTGTTATTGACTGTTTATAATTTAAAAATCTCCACTTTACTAGTAGTTAACCTTTTCTTTTTATAATTTGGAATTTCCTGTAGGGGGTCATATATAATTAAACAGCATTAAACAGCTTTCGCATGTATAAAGTTGTTACAGACTTAGCAAAGATGCCCAGTGTAAACTGGTTTGGGATAACTATTCTTGAACCCTTTACTGTTTTAACCAACATCATAATCGCCGTTGCCTGTTTTTATGCTTACAGCGATTTAAAAAAGAAAAAACTGAATGTAACAAAAACACAACGTTACATCAGCTACTTTTTTTTATGTATGGGGTTTGCAACTGTTATTGGCGGTGTTGTTGGTCATGCATTTTTATATGTAACAGGATTGTATGGCAAAATTCCCGGCTGGTATATCAGTATGGCTGGTGTTGCATTATTTGAAAGAGCAGCCATTGCACATGGCAGACCATATATGAATAAAAATGTTGGACAAATTTTTTCCATTCTCAACTATATGGAAATAATCACCTTCATGACCTTATCATTACTAAAACTCAGTTTTCTTTTTGTAGAAATTCATGCTTTTTATGGATTGTTTATTGTTGTATTTTGTTTTGAATTTTATGTTTATAAGAAAACAAAAGATCCTTCATTTAAATATCTGGCTAGTGCAACCATGTTTGGCTTTGTTGCAGTTCTTTGTCATGCATTTCAGTTAAGTATTAATAAATGGTTTAATTACAACGATGTAAGTCATATAGCAATGACAGCCTCTATACTGTTTTACCACCAGGCTGCTTTACGCATCCAGATTAAACAAGGTGAAGTAGAAGAAGAAATAAATGAATTGAATTAATACTTAAAGAATAATCTGCAAAAATCAGATAGAAGATTTATTAATCTTTCTCAGGGATAATAAATAATGGACAATGCCAAAGACCAGCATCAACAGCAGTGCATAAGAACCAAATCCTGAAAATGAAACGGGCATAAAAATAATTTGTACAAAGTTACAAAGTCTTAAAGAATTGTTTCATGATCTGAAAAGTTTTAACAGTTGCTTTGATTAAACGGCACAGATCAAATTAACTCATTCTCCAATTGCTCAAATGCAATTTTTGGCGGTACATCTTCCCATAAAATTTTAAAAACAGTTGTTGCAATGGGCATATCTGCACCCAATTTCTTATTGATATTATAAAAACACCTGCTGGCATTATAACCTTCAGCAACCATGTTCATTTCAAGCTGTGCCGCTTTTACAGTAAACCCTTTGCCAATCATATTTCCAAAAGTGCGGTTGCGGCTGTATAAAGAGTAACAGGTTACCAATAAATCGCCCAGGTAAACACTTGCGGCATAGTTAGCCGATTTTCGTAAAGTTGTTAACTGTACACCCGGAATGGTTTCTTTATGAACACCCACTTCAACATTACGGATACCAACTTTACGTAAAAAGCCAGCCATTTCATCTGCAGCATTTGCTATCAGTACACTTAAAAAATTGTCGCCATATTCCAAACCATGAGCAATACCACTTCCTAATGCATAAATGTTTTTTAAAATAGCAGCAAACTGCACTCCATATAAATCATCATTAATTACTGTGTTGATGTAATGATTTTTAAATTGATCAGCAATCCACTGTGTGGTTTTATCATGCATTCCTGTAAATGTGAGATAAGATAATTTTTCTGATGCCACTTCTTCAGCATGGCATGGGCCCATGATGGTGTAATAGTCATGAATATCAAAACCAAATTCGTTTTTCAAATGATCATTCAATAAACTATTTGTACGGGGCATAATACCTTTAATAGCTGAGATTACTTTTTTCCCTTCAAATACCGTTTTTGGTAACTCATCCAATACCTCTTCAGTATAAGCAGAAGGAATAGCAAGTATAATAAACTCTGCTTTTTGAATGGTTTCTTCAATGTTGGTACTTAATTCAAGTAATTCTTTTTTAAAAAAAACAGAACGCAGATAGCTGGGATTGTTACCATACTTTTTCAAATGATCAATAATCTGCTGGCTTCGCACACACCAATGAACAGGTACATCATTCCCGTTTAATATTTTAGCCAAAGCTGTCGCAAAGCTTCCGCTTCCAATTATTGCAAACTTATTTTTCAGGTCCTCTTTCATTACTTATTTTCTGTTTTCATTACTCACAGGAATGTTCATTTCTCAATTTCTTCGCTATCCACTTTCCCCACATCTAAAATACTACTTCGCTTTATATACAGGCATTTTGTTTTTCGTTTTTTTAAAAATTAATCTATTCTGGAAAAGCGTGAAGTCTGTTATAAAAAAATCCCGCCGGATGGCGGGATATAAAAAAACTTCAATGATGCTTTATTTTGTTTCGTATACTTTATCCTTGGCTACTACCTGCACCTTCATCCCGTCTTTTAAAGTTTTGCTGATAGTATTATATGGTGCACTCACAACCATATCACCTTCTTTTAATCCGCTCATTACTTCTATATATTCATTGTCCTGAATATCGGTTCTGATAGGCACTTTTTTTACGGTGCCGTCTGCATTTACAATAAACACAACTTCCTCCATCTCATCAGTTAAAACTGCATTAGCAGTTGTTACATCCTGGCCCTGTGCTTTCTTTTTATCTTCTTCTTCTTTTGCTTTTGCCTTTGATTCTTTTTCATTTTTATCACGGGTAGTAACAGCAAGTATGGGAACAGCAATTACATCAACATGACTGGTAGTCATAATATCAGCACTGGCGCTCATACCTGGTCTGAAGGGAAGATTTTTATTTTTTGAAGGGTCAATTAAATCTGCATAAGAAGCAGGATCTAAGCGGATATATACTTTATAGTTTGTAACATCACTGCTGCTGGTAAGGGAATTTTGCTGAGCTGATGTACTGCTGCTTGAAATTTTTGTTACAATGCCTTTAAACTTCCTGTCGTTATATGCATCAACTTCAATTATAGCACTATCACCAATTTTTACTTTGGGAACATCATTTTCACCCACATCTACCCTTACTTCAATCTTACTCATATCTGCAACACGTAAAATTTCGGTACCTAAACTAAAACTGTTACCTGCAACACGTTCTCCCTTCTTTACGGCCAGTAAAGAAACAATTCCATCCATGGGTGAAATAATAGAAGTACGTGATAAATTCTTTTCTGCTTCTGTTAAACTGGCTCTTGCACTTTGTACTGTTGC
>DAIOWB010000088.1:0-9555 GCA_036758725.1 Lacibacter sp. | reverse complement strand
ACCATCTTCATTTCTTCTTTGGTATATCCATTTTCTAAAAACACATCTATTTGTGGTATCACATTTAAATCAATTGGATATTTATACGCCATAGGATATTCAACAGCACTGCCATTAAGCGCCTTTGCTCTTTCACCATTTAATTGTTCAACTGCTTTTACACCGGTACCGGTAACACTTTGGTAAGTAGAAACAACAATCCGTTGAATAGTATATTTTTTATGTAATGGATTTAAAGCCACCACCATTTGAATAGTAGAACAGTTAGGGTTGGCAATAATTTTATCAGCAGCTGTTAATGCATCGGCATTAATTTCTGGTACAACTAATTTTTTTGCAGGGTCCATACGCCATGCACTGGAATTATCAATCACAGTTATTCCTGCTTCTGCAAATTTTGGAGCCCACTCTAATGAAGTACCACCACCAGCAGAAAATAAAGCAACATTTGGTTTTAAAGCAATGGCATCGGCCATACCAACAACCTTATATTTTTTTCCTTTAAACTCAACTTCTTTACCAACCGAGCGTTCACTGGCAACAGGAATTAATTCGGTAACAGGGAAATTTCTTTCGGCCAATACCTGTAACATTTTCGTTCCTACAAGGCCGGTAGCACCAACTACTGCAACTTTCATTTTTTTTGTTTTTGGTTCTGTCTGACGCCCTCGTCAGACAGAATTTTTTATTGTTACTGATTGTACTACCGTCAGACGAGGGCGTCAGACGGTGATTAAAAAAAAGACCTTCCATTTCGGGAAGGCCTATGAGTATGTTTACACAAAACGTACAGGATCACTTCCCTTTAAGGAACTGTTTCTTTGTGCGTTTTGTATGTTTGGTTATGTTCACTACGTTCAAAAGTAAGGCTGACAAGGCTTTTCACCAAAATGTTTTTTTATTATTTTTCAATTACACTTAATTTCAATCCATTGATTACAATTACTTATAGTTCATGATGAAGCAATTAACCCTTATAACAATTGTTTGTTTGTGTTTGTTTTTTTCTGTTCACTCACAGGCACAAAACAGGTACGATATCGTAATTACAGAAATTATGAGCGACCCCACACCGCAAATTGGGTTGCCTAATTTTGAATGGATTGAAATCCGTAACACAACTTCATCACCTGTAAATATTCAAAACTGGCGTGTAGGCGATGCCGGTGGTATTAGCGGAGCACTTCCCAATTTTTTATTACAACCCGACAGCAGTGCAATTATTTGCGGATCAACAGCTGCAGCAACTATGCAACAGTATGGAAGAACTTTTTCTGTTACCTCATTCCCTTCTTTAGATAATGATGGCGAAATGATTTTTATACGCAGCAATACAGGTATAACCATCCATGCAGTTGAATACAACAAAAACTGGCATAGCAATGCTGTAAAAAGTGATGGCGGCTGGACGCTTGAAATGATAGATATTAAAAACCCTTGCAGTGGAAGCAGCAACTGGAAATCCAGTACAGATGCAAGAGGAGGAACACCGGGAATAAAAAATTCAGTTGATGGAATAAATAAAGATGTAACACCCCCCATGTTACTTCGTGCATTTGCAACCGATAGTGTTACTCTTCTTTTAAGTTTTGATGAACCGCTGGATAGTTTAGGCGGAGCAAGCATTGCAAACTATCAAATAAGTGATGGCATAGGAACCGCTGTTTCTGCCATTTCAATTTCACCTGTATTTAATGCAGTTCAGTTAAAACTAAACAGCATTATACAACGCAATAAAGTATATACTATCACAGCAAGCAATGTAAAAGATTGTGCTGGTAATGCTATTGGTTCCTTTAATAATGCTAAGATTGGTTTAAGTTCTGTAGCAGATAGTATGGATGTGATCATTAATGAAATTCTGTTTAATCCAAAATCTGATGGTACTGATTATGTTGAACTGTATAACCGCAGTAATAAAATCATTAACCTTAAAGAATTGTTTATTGCAAACAGAAACAGCACTAATGTAATCAGCAGTCTTGCCCAGATTAGCTTACAAAATATTGCCATGTTCCCCGGTGAATTTCTGGTAGTAAGTGAAGATGAAACTATTGTTAAGCGTCAGTTTGTTGCAAAAAATCTATCTGCATTTGAAAATATTTCATCCATGCCTTCATACTCAGATGATAAAGGCACTGTTATACTTACAAACAATGCAGGTAAAATTATTGATGAACTGGTGTATGATGATAAATGGCATTTTGCGTTAATCAGTAATACCGAAGGCATTGCTTTGGAACGTATAGATCCTAATGCAAAAACACAGAACAAAGACAACTGGCACAGTGCATCAAAAGATGCAGGTTATGGAACACCTTCTTATCAAAACTCCCAGTTCAGACTTGATTTGCAGGTACAAGGTGATATAAATACTTCACCCGAAGTTTTTTCTCCTGATAATGATGGTACTGATGATTTTTTAACCATATCCTATCGATTTCCTGAAAGAGGTTATGTAATGAATATTACAGTTTATGATGCAGGTGGAAGGCCGGTAAAAAGTTTGCAACGTAATGCAGTTTGCAGCCAGGGTGGTAATTTCAGATGGGATGGGTTGAATGATAAAATGCAACAACTACCTGTTGGACCGTATATCATTTTTACTGAAGTATTTAATCTTGCCGGAAAAGTAAAACGATTTAAAAACCAGGTAGTACTTGCAAGAAGATTTTGATTTAACTTGAAGAATCTATGATCACCAGAAAAAAAATTATTTATCCAGTAAATGCTTCGTTACGTAAATATCTTCAAGTTTACCAGCGTGAAACAAAACTGCCTGTATCATACAATCAACTGAAATTTTTTTTAGAAACAATCCCTGTATTTGATTCCAGAGGAAAAGATACGTTGTGGGAAACTGTCATTTATCCGCAGGATCAGATGGCAGAAATTCATACCGGACTCAAACAGGTTTATGCCATCCTGAAAGCTGGTGGCGATTTAAAAGTTCAGCGCCATTTATATATTGAACGTATTGATTTTTGTACGTTTGGCAATACACACCCCTTTCGTGTAAAAATTGTAAACAGTTATAATGATGTACATGATTATTTCTATGTGAAAATTGCCGATGCCTCAAGAGTATATGGGTTGGAACTGGAACATATTCTTTCGCCCAATCAACTCAACTACCTGGTTGATGAAAACACATTGGTAGAAGAACATATAGCAGGCATACCAGGTGATGTGTTTTTACCATTATACAGCACAAGGCCGGAGTTTAATCCAAAACGGATTGCCAAAGAGTTTGTAAAATTTAATGAACGTTGTTTTGTGCGTTTACTTGGAGATATGAGGGCTTACAATTTTGTGTTTGATATTACCCCGGATTTTGATGATTTTCAATTCCGCATCAGAGCCATTGATTTTGACCAGCAGTTTTTTGAAGGCAGTCTTAAAATTTATTTGCCCCAATATTTTAAAGAAAATTCCCCTTATGTTGATATGGCATTAACGCATTTTAATAAAGATGTGATGATGCAATACCAGCAGGAAGAACGTTCATTAATAGCCAGGAGAATTAAAGCAGAACGTTACAGGCTAACTGATTTACGAGATGTACTGGTGAAAGATGAAATATCAACCCAGGAAAAAATAAATCAACTTGGATATGAACTGGCAGAATATTACCAGGATCCTGTATTTAGTCGTTGTAAAAATATGGGCGAGTTAATTGACCGCAGTTTAAAACGGGTACTAATTACAACGCATATAAAAAGCCCCTTGTAACAAGAGGCTTTCATTTTGTATCGGTTGATTTCAAAATCAGATGAGCTTAATATCAAAATTCACCAGTTGAACAAATTGCTGAATACGTTCATCAATATCAGCTTTTTTAATTTCTTTCAACCTGGTAGTTCCAAACTTTTCTACACAAAAACTGGCCATGGCACTTCCAACAATAATGGCTGTTTTCATGTTTTCAAAACTGATATCATTTGTTTTTGCAATATGGCCAATAAAACCTCCGGCAAACGTATCGCCAGCACCTGTGGGATCAAACACATCTTCTAAAGGCAATGCAGGTGCAAAGAACACATCATTACCATGAAACAATAATGCCCCATGTTCTCCTTTTTTTATAATGAGATATTTTGGCCCCATATTCAAAATAACCCTGGCTGCTTTCACCAATGAATATTCTGCACTTAATTGTCTTGCTTCGCTATCGTTTACCAGAAGCACATCTACTTTTTTAATTACATTTTCCAGGTCGCTCATGGCCGATTCCATCCAAAAATTCATGGTATCCAACACCACCAGCTTTGGTTTTGTATTCAATCTGTTAATGACAGACGCCTGTACAGAAGGTGCCAGGTTTCCAAGCATGAGGTATTCACAATCCTGGTAACTATCCGGTAAAATGGGATCAAAATTGGCTAATACATTCAACTGCGTATCTAAAGTGTCACGGGTGTTCATATCCATATGATATCGGCCACTCCAGAAAAAAGATTTTTCATCTTCCTTTATTTGAACCCCTTCAACAGAAACACCTCTTGCTTCTAATTTGAGTAATTCTTCTTTAGGAAAATCGCCTCCAACTACCGATACCTGTTTAATAGGTTTGGTAAAATTAGAAGCACTCCAGGCAATATAAGTAGCAGCTCCACCAACAATTTTATTGCTCTTGCCAAATGGGGTTTCTATAGCATCAAAAGCCATAGAACCTACAACAACTAATGACATAAATTATTTTTTTATACCCTCATAAATCTGAGGATGGCGCAAAGGTAACAGCTAGTGCCCTATCAAAGAAAGAAAGTAAAAAAAAGCGTTACCCTTTTTTGGATAACGCTGCTATGAAAAGGAAAACCCGCTTTTTATTTTTTATCGCTTCTTACAAGATCAAAAAATTTATTATCAGCCATTCCCAGCCAGATCATGTCTATCTGATCAATATCAAAAGCTTTGTCGAAACAGATATACTGAACATGGTTTGTGCCCGGTTCTACTGACCATGTACAAGCTAAATCACCATCTTTTGCCTGAGTGGTATAGTTATAAAACATATCGTTGTTTTTGAGTTTGATATAAATCTTATAATCATTCCATTTTAATGTATTGGCACCTTCCTGGTTAATAACAGCCATGCGGATTTTGGTATACCCTGTACCATCATCACGGGTAATAAATTCGTTTTTAGTTACATACACGCCTATTAGAAAGTTAATGGTTTTGCTGGGATTTGATATGCTTTCATAATAGTAATAGTCTGCTTGTGCTTTTACGGATACGGGTGCTGCCATAATAAAAGCCACACAGATAATAGTGAGGAGAAAGAGTTTCTTTTTCATTTTTAATATTTTTTATTGTGATTTGGTAGGATAAAAATAAGACCAGCGATCTTTCTAAGCAATACCCCCTCTTGGGTATTTTGTGAAAAGCCATCTAAACATTCTATTTTTGCTACATGGGAAAATTGAAAGTGCCGAAAAACGGCAATCGCAAAGACATCATTGTAAAAGCAGGCGCAGCCATCTTCAGGGAAAAAGGTTTTGGTGCAGCCAGTATGAGAGACCTTGCCGAAACCCTTGGAATTGAAGCCGCCAGTTTGTATAATCACATACGATCTAAGAATGAAATTCTTGAATCAATTTGTTTTAATATAGCCAACCGCTTTAATACGCAGTTAGATGAAATTGAAGCAGGTACGCTCACACCTGTAAAGAGAATAGAAGCGATTCTGCGTTTTCATATTCAACAGATGATAGAAAACCACGAAGAAGTGATTGTGAGTGACAGAGAATGGAAACACCTCGATGAACCTTACTTATCTAACTTCCATAACCAGAGGCGCAATTACCGTAAACGTTTTGCAGCAATAATAGAAGAAGCCATCAAAAAAGGAGAAGTAAAAAAAATTGATGCGCCAACTGCTGTAGTTATTTTGCTGCACGCAGTAAATGGCATTGAAAGCTGGCACCGCTCCACAGCAAAAATTAGTGGAAAAGCGTTGGAAGATAATATGGTTACAATCTTGATTGAAGGTTTGAGAAACTAAGAACCATATACATGTCTATCCACTTTCATCCGCTCCGTATAAAAGAAATCAAAAAAGAAACTGAAGATTGCGTATCAGTATTATTTGATGTTCCTCAGGAATTAAAATCTTTATTTCAATTTACACAAGGGCAAAGCCTTACCATGCGTGCCAGCATTAACGGTGAAGAAGTAAGACGAACTTATTCCATCTGCAGTAGTCCGTTACAAGATCAATTGAAAGTGGCTATAAAAAAAGTTGAAGGTGGGTTATTTTCAACCTTTGCCAATGATCAATTGAAAAAAAATGATGTGCTTGATGTAATGACGCCCATTGGAAAATTCTATACAGCACTTCAGCCATCACATCAAAAAAATTATATTGCTTTTGCAGCAGGTAGTGGTATAACGCCCATTATCTCCATCATTAAAACAACCTTAGAAACAGAGCCCAACAGCAACTTTACTTTAGTATTTGGGAATAAAAGCCGTGCTTCCATTATCTTCTTTGAAGAACTGGAAGGATTAAAGAATAAATACATAAACCGCTTTAACCTCATTCATATTTTAAGCAGGGAAAAAACAGAAGCTGACCTGAATTTTGGCAGAATTACAAAAGAAAAATGCATCACTCTTTTCAATAAATTATTAGATATAAAATCTACTGATGAATTTTTTATTTGCGGACCGGAAGAAATGATTTTTACCGTAAAACATTTTTTAGAAAGTGAACAGGTTGATGAAAAGAAAATACATTTTGAATTGTTTACAACACCAGGACAGCAGAAAGCTGTAAGCCACATGCCACAAGCTGCAAGCAAAGAAGGACCACAAAGTAATATCAGCATTAAGTTAGATGGGAGAAGTATTGAGTTTAAAATCCCCTTCAACAGTGATAATTCAATTCTTGATGCTGCCATGCAACAGGGAGCTGATGTTCCTTATGCATGTAAGGGTGGGGTATGCTGTACCTGCAAAGCCAGGCTTATTGAAGGTGAAGTGAGCATGGATGTACATTGGGGTTTGGAACAGGAAGAAATTGAACAAGGTTATATCCTCACTTGCCAAAGCCATCCAAAGACAGAAAAAGTTGTTGTTGATTTTGATATTAAGTAATCAGAATTTTTAATTCAACTTCAATTCAAACCAATCATTCACCTGTTTTCCTATTTTATCTTTATAAGTGTGATGATGATACTCATTGGTATCAGGTTCGTATTCATAATCTTTCTTCCAATCATTATAGTTTAATGCAACCTGCTCAATAGCATCAAGTATAAAATGAATTTCTTCATCTGTCATTACAGGATGTACTGACATGCGGATCCATCCGGGCTTGCAGGATAAATCGCCTTTATGAATTTCATCGAGTATTTCATTTGAATGCAATTCATCTACATGCAAAAGCATATGGCCATAAGTGCCTGCACATGCACAACCGCCACGGGTTTGAATTCCAAAACGATCGTTCAGCAATTTTACAACAAGATTAAAATGTGCTCCTTTTATTAAAAAAGAAATAACCCCTAAGCGATGTTGATTCTGCCCTTCCATAATTTCAACATTCTGAACTTTAGGAAGTCGATTAAAAATAATTTTCAGCATTTCTTCTTCACGCTCAATCATTTTTTCAACACCCATTTCTTCTTTCAACTTAACAGCAAGTGCCGCTTTAATGCCTTGTAAAAACGGCGGTGTGCCCCCATCTTCCCGGTGTTCAATATCAGTAATATATTCATGATACTTCCATGGGTTGGTATAAGTAACCGTTCCTCCTCCGGGTTGATCCGGCACTATATTATGATAAATGCTTTTATGAAAAATTAATACACCAGGTGTTCCCTGCCCGCCAAGAAATTTATGTGGCGAAAAGAAAATAGCATCAAGATGTGCACCTTCCGTTGCAGGGTGCATATCAATAGCCACATACGGTGCTGAGCAGGCGAAATCAACAAAACACAATCCATGATGTGCATGTACCAGTTGTGCTACTTTGTGATAAGGTGTTTGAATTCCTGTAACATTTGAGCAACCTGTAATGGCAGCAATTTTATTTTTTCGGTTGGTATATTGCTCCAATAATTTTTCAAGGGCTTCAAGATTTATATTTCCGCTTTCATCATTTGGAATAATTTCTACATCAGCAATGGTCTCAAGCCAGGAAGTTTGGTTGGAGTGATGCTCCATATGTGAAACAAAAATGATGGGCTTTAATTCAGGATCAATATCAAGATAATTGTTGAACAGTGAATGAATACTCACCTTACTGTTTTTTAATTCATCTGTTGATGGCAGCACACCCTGTTTAACATAGTCCATAATCCTTTCGGGTATCCGAAGGCCAAGCAAGCGTTGCAGTTTGTTTACAGCTCCCGTCATTCCACTGCCGGCAAAAATCAGCACATCATCGTCGCCGGCATGTACATGTTGTTTAATAATATGCTTGGCTTGTTCATAAGCTCTTGTCATAGCTGTACCCGTTACAGTAGTTTCAGTATGAGTATTGGCCAGCATGGGCATAATTTTTTTTTGAAGCCTGTCTTCAATAGGAGCATAAGCTCTTCCGCTGGCTGTCCAATCGGCATAAAGCATTTTTTTTATTCCATAAGGAGTTTCAAAACAGGTATCTATCCCAATAATATTTTTTCGGAATTGCTGAAAATACTGTTGTAACAAAGAAGTATGATTTTGTTCCAAAATACTGTAATTTTTATCAATCATTTTTGAAATGATTACAAAGATAAACATTACTAACACCCGTATGTTTTATTACATTTGTATTCTAAACTTATCGTATGTCTGTTCAGGATTTTGAAGTGCTTTTTCAAAGCAAGATTAATGATGAAATTAAAATTGAACCCAAAGACTGGATGCCTGAAGCCTATCGTAAAACAAACATCAGGCAAATCAGTCAGCATGCACACAGTGAAATAGTTGGCATGCTGCCCGAAGGGAATTGGATTAGCAGAGCTCCTTCTTTAAAACGAAAAGCTATTTTATTAGCAAAAGTACAGGATGAAGCCGGGCATGGATTGTATTTATATGCAGCTGCAGAAACATTAGGTATGAGCCGTGAACAAATGATTGATGATTTGCATAGCGGCAAAGCAAAATATTCTTCCATCTTTAATTATCCTTCATTAACATGGGCCGATATGGGAGCCATTGGATGGTTGGTTGATGGCGCTGCTATAATGAACCAGGTAATGCTATGCCGAACATCTTACGGACCTTATGCAAGAGCCATGGTTCGCATTTGTAAAGAAGAAAGTTTTCATCAGCGACAGGGTTTTGAAAGTTTATTGGTTTTAAGTAAAGGAACTGATGAACAAAAAGCCATGTGCCAGGATGCAATCAACCGTTGGTGGTGGCCAAGTTTAATGATGTTTGGGCCAAAAGACAGTGAAAGCACAAACAGTGATCAAAGCATGAAGTGGAAAATAAAGCGCAAAACAAATGATGAACTGCGACAGAATTTTATAGATATGATTGCAGAGCAGGTAAAATTATTAGGCATGACGTTGCCCGATCCTCACTTAAAATGGAATGAAGAACGAAAGCATTATGATT
>DAIOWB010000087.1:0-9566 GCA_036758725.1 Lacibacter sp. | reverse complement strand
GTCCAGCGTTTTTGCATCAGCTTAATATTTTCTGTCTGTTGTAAAGCGAACTAAAGATTCTAAACCGTTTCTTATTTCGTTTTCAGGAAATTGTTTTAATAAAGCAATTGCTTCATCCCTGTATTCATTCATCCTTTTAACGGCATAATCAATTCCGCCGGCTTTTTTTACTTCATCAATTACCTGGTTCACATATTTTTTTTGCCGGTTTTCATTTTTAAGAATATAAATAAGTTCTTTTTTTTTGCTTGAGCTAACTGTGTTAAGCGTATAAATCAATGGAAGCGTTAGTTTTTTTTCTTTGATATCGTTGCCGGTTGGTTTCCCAATGGTTTCACTGCCATAATCAAACAAATCATCTTTAATTTGAAAAGCAATTCCTGCTTTTTCACCAAAGTTTTTCATTTGTTCTGTTTTGAATGTATCATTTGTGGTTGACCATGCACCGGCAGCACAGGCAGATGAAAGTAATGATGCAGTTTTATTTTTAATAATTTCAAAATAAACAGCTTCATCAAGATTGAGTTTACGGGTTTTTTCAATTTGTAATAATTCGCCTTCACTCATTTGCTCAACTGCTTCTGATAAAATTTTTAAAATATTGTAATCATCATTTTTCAGAGATAAGAGTAATCCTTTTGATAACAGGTAATCACCTACTAAAACTGCAATTTTGTTTTTCCATAAAGCGTTGATAGAAAAAAAACCTCTTCGTTCCATTGATTCATCAACAACATCATCATGAACTAATGTAGCTGTATGAAGCAATTCAACCAATGAAGCAGCTCTGAACGTTGCATCAGTTACTGGCCCAAAAAGTTTAGCACTTAAAAAGACAAACATGGGCCTTATTTGTTTTCCTTTTCTTTTTATAATGTATTTCATAATCCGGTCGAGTAATGAAACTTTACTTTTCATTGCTTCACCAAACTTTATTTCAAAATCCCGCAACTCTTCCCTGATTAGCTGTTGTATTTCGTTAGAATTGTTCATGAGGGGGGCAATTTACATTAAAAGCCCTGTTTTTATAAAATTTCAGGATTATGCAGCTATTCGTGAGAAAAAGGTCTCTATTAAAATATAATAAGTAAATATTTAGGAAAAAATTTGCTTTTTAACCTGTGATCTCTATTTTTGCATTAATCATCAGGATTTTACGAAACTTAATACAACAACTATGGCAAGCAAAAAGTACGCCCTCCTCTTAGGGGTCCTATGTTTTATTTTTACCGATCTTTCAGCACAAAGCTATGATTGGAAGGATTCATCATTAATACCTAAAACTGGGAAATCTCAACACGACGAATTTTTACAAAATCAATATCCTTTCCCTGCTAAACCAAGGAATCAGTGGGAAATTGGTTTAAGCGTTGGTAACGTAGCTATCAGTGGCGATGTTGCTACACGGTTACCAAATATTGGATGGGGAGCTCATGTGCGTAAAGCATTTGGGTATATTTTCTCTGCAAGATTAGCTTACCATGGTGGTATTGCTAAAGGAATGAACTGGTTACCTGCCTACAATTATGGAAAAAACACAGCTTGGAGAAATAATTATATAGCTCCGGTTAATACACAATGGACAGCAGCTCCAATTCCTGGTCAGGTTCCGGGACAGCTTTATCAAATGCAAAGTTCAAATCTGCTGTTAGCTTATCCAAATGGAGATAGAGGCGGCGACCCTGTATTTTACAATTACAAAACGGTATCTCACCAGTTAGCATTACAAGGTATTGTTACCTTAAACAATATCCGTTTCCACAAAGCTAAAACAGGCTTTGTAGTTTATGGTATTGGTGGTGTTGGTGGTTTGATATATGATACTAAGGTTAATACATTAGATGGCACTGGCCGTCCTTACAATGCGTTATTCCGCACAATTGCAACTAAATATAATACCAACAATTACAAGAACAGAAACGATGTTCTTAAGGATTTGAAAGCCGGAATGGATAAGACTTATGAAACTGCTGCTGAAGGTCAATTAACACGTCGCCCAAAATTATTTGGCAAAACGTTTAAACCAATGGTACAAGTAGGTTTTGGTCTTGGTTTTAAATTGAGCAAGCGTTTAAGTCTTGGAATTGAAGAAGTTTTAAGCTGGACAAATGACGATTTATTAGATGGTCAACGCTGGCAGGAATCTTCATTTGGTGATGCAACCATGACTCGTGATTTTGATGCATGGCATTATACAAATGTAAATTTGAACTATAGCTTAGGTGCGAAATCTGTGGAACCTCTTTGGTGGTTAAATCCATTGGATTATGCATATAATGAGTTAAATGCTCCTCGTCACATGAAAATGCCAAAACCTGTTTTGGATGATGCTGATGGAGACGGTGTAACTGATCAGTTTGACAACGAGCCTAACACTCCAGCAGGTTGCCCTGTTGATACTCATGGTGTTAGTCGTGATACTGATGGTGATGGTGTTCCTGATTGTAAGGATAAAGAACTTATTACACCTACCCAGTGCCAACCAGTTGATGCTGATGGTATTGGTAAGTGCCCAGATCCTGAATGCTGTAAGAACAGAGTTCCTGATAATACATGTAACCTGGTTGATCTTCCAAGTATCAATTTTGCAGGAAATGGAACAAGTTTAAGCAGTGATGCAAAAGCATTATTAGGAAGTGTAGCAACTAACTTACGTGGAAATCCAAATTGTAAGCTTGTAGTTTGTGGTAGTGCTGCTAAGAGCAAGTCTGGTCAAGCATTAGGACAAAAGCGTGTTGATGCAATTGTTAAATACTTGGTTGAAACTCAAGGCATCAGTGCTGACCGTGTTGTAGCACAATACGATTGTCATGAAGGAGATCCTTCAGTAGTTGAACTTCGTGCTGAGCAGAAGTAATAGAAGAAATTGAATAATTATACAAAGCCCCCCATACTAAGGGGGGCTTTTTCTTTATGAAAAGATTAACCCTACGTTTAAGTCTATAGAAAAAGGAACTGGCTAATTTGCCTGAATAACTTAACTTTGCTGGCTTTTATGAATATTAAACCGGGATTTTTTATAGCTATTTTATTGGTCTTTGCTTTTACTGCATGTAATAAGAATACAGTAACAAAAATTTTAAAGAATAAAGACATTGAGTATAAACTCAGGATGGCTGAGCAGTTTTATGCCAATAAGAAATTTAATAAAGCGCAGTTAATTTATGAGGATCTTTTTCCATTGTTGAAAAATGATCCACGTTTTGAAGATCTTTATTATAAATATGCTAATTGTGCTTTTAACCAGGACGATTATGTGAATGCAGAAAATCTATTTAAAGGTTACCTCGAAGTTTTTCCAAAAAGTCCCAGAGCTTCAGAAGCAGATTTCATGAGAGCATTGTGTTATTATAAGCAATCACCAACTGTGGAGCTAGATCAATCACCTACAGAAAAGGCAATTGGATATATGCAGGCTCATATCAATAATTATCCAGAATCTCCAAAAACAGAAGAGGCAAACAAAATTATTGAAGAATGTTATGCAAAACTTGAGCAGAAAGAATTCAAAAGTGCAGAATTGTACTATAATGTTGGTTCGTACAGGGCAGCAGCCATTACGTTTACAAACCTGATAAATAAATATCCGGAATCGAAAAAGGCTGATGAATATAAATTAATGATCATTAAATCTTATTTTCAATACGCCGAAATGAGTGTGGAAGAAAAACAAAAGGAACGTTATTCTAAGGTTATTGAAGAGTATTATGATTTTGTTGATCGTTTTCCTGAAAGTACTCTTTTAAAAGAAGCTGAAAAATATTTCAATCAATCAAAAAACAATTTAAAAAGCAGTTAATATGAGCAGACTGATAAGAAAAATAAGTGCAAACACAAGTAATGTGGTTGAAACAAGAAATCAAGCCGATCTGAAAGAAAAATCCGGCAATTTGTATGAATCCATTGCTGTAATTGCCAAGCGTGCAAATCAAATCAATATTGCAATTAAAGAAGAATTGCATAATAAACTTGAAGAATTTGCAAGCCACACAGATAGCTTAGAAGAAATTCATGAAAACAAAGAGCAAATTGAAATTTCAAAAGCGTATGAGCGTATGCCCAATCCGGCACTTTTAGCAACACAGGAATTTTTAGATGATAAAATATATCATCGTCGTGCAGATAATGATTTGTTTTCATAAAAAATATTTAGTGAAGTTTGAATGGCGGCCCAAGGCCGCCATTCCTGTTTTTTAATTAAACAAATTGGTTTATTTTACATTTCTATGTTACTGAAAGGAAAAAAAATATTAATTGGAGTAACTGGCAGTATAGCAGCTTATAAATCCATTTTACTTGTTCGTCTTTTAATAAAAGAAGGCGCTGAAGTAAAAACAATTATAACTCCGGCAGCAAAAGATTTTGTTTCAGCATTGGTATTATCCACACTTTCTAAAAACAAAGTTTCAGGTGATTTAATTGAAGATTCTAACTGGAACAATCATGTGGAGTTGGGAAGGTGGGCCGATCTAATGGTGATTGCACCATTAAGTTGTAATTCATTGGCAAAAATGGCAAATGGGATTTGCGATAACTTACTTCTTGCAGTTTATTTATCAGCCACCTGTCCCGTAATGTTGGCTCCAGCAATGGATGAGGATATGTGGAAACATCCTTCAACACAAAAAAATATATCAATTCTCAAATCTTTTGGAAATCACTTACTTCCTGTTGAATCTGGTGAATTAGCAAGTGGTTTAAGTGGCGAAGGAAGAATGGCTGAGCCCGAAACTATCCTCCAATCAATTGCAGGTTTTTTTTTGAAAAAAAGTGACTTTAAAGGCAGTAAAATATTAATAACTGCCGGGCCTACACATGAGGCTATTGATCCGGTTCGTTTTATCAGTAATTCATCTAGTGGCAAAATGGGAATAGCGCTGGCAGAAGAATTCACTAAACGAGGCGCTGATGTTATTCTGGTTCTTGGTCCTTCTAATGAAGTTATTCAAATACAACCTCATAAGCTTCTTCGTGTAAAGAGTGCTGCAGAGATGTATGAAGTTTGTATAAAGTATTTCCCAAGCTGTAATATCGCCATTATGGCTGCTGCAGTTGCAGATTACACACCCGGTGAAACTTCAAATGAAAAAATTAAAAAGAAAGGGGATACTTTACTAATAGATCTTGTAAAAACAAAAGATATCCTGGCAGAGTTGGGTAAAATGAAAACAGCTAATCAATGGTTAGTGGGATTTGCCTTAGAAACTTCAAATGAAAAAGAATATGCTTTAACCAAATTAAAATCTAAAAATGCCGATATGATTGTTTTAAATTCACTCAGGGATGAAGGAGCAGGGTTTGGAACAAACTCAAATAAAATCAGCATTTTTAATAAGAATACAGACGAATTTTCGTTTTCACTAAAAAGTAAAAAAGAAGTAGCCACAGATATTGTTGATACAATTAAACGTTTATTCCATGCCTAGAAAAATTTTAAATCTTTTTTTGTTCATCTTAATCTTTTCGGATGCCTCAGCACAGGAATTAAATGCGAGGGTAAAAATTGTAGAGAATCAGATCCCTTCTACAGTTGACAGAAAAATTTTCAGAACACTTGAAACAGCACTTACCAATTTTTTAAATAACCGTAAATGGAGCAACGATAACTTCAAACCTAATGAAAAAATAAATTGCCAGATACAGATTAACTTAAGGGATATGCCTGATGCCAACATCTTTACGGGCAGTTTAACCATACAGGTTGCCCGGCCTATCTATGCAACTTCTTATGTTTCCCCTATCATTAATTTTCAGGATGCAAATGTTGAATTTAAATATATAGAATCGCAACCGGTTGAATTTAACGAAACCCGTATTTCTGGATCAGAGCCACTTGTCTCTAATTTAACAGCCTTGCTGGCGTATTATGCTTATATCATTGTAGGTTATGATTATGATTCTTTTTCATTAAAAGGAGGAGATCCTTATTTTCAAAAAGCATTAAACATTGTAAACAATGCACCCGATGCTTCTAAAATATCAGGATGGAAATCATATGAAAATAATAACCGCAACCGTTATTGGCTGGCGGAAAATTTATTAAACAATCGTTATAATGTAATACATGATGTTTATTATAACTATTACCGTAGGGGTTTAGATACCATGTATGCAGACGAAAACAATGCCCGTGCTGAAATTTTAAACAGTTTAATTTATCTTGATAATTTAGCAAGAGAAACACCAAACCTTATGATCATTCAGTTTTTTATGTTGGGGAAAGCTGATGAACTCATCAATATTTTTAAAAAATCATCAGCACCGGATAAGCAACGTGTTGTAGATATACTGAGCAGGCTGGATGTAACCAATTCAAATAAATACAAACAGGAATTGAAATGAAATTAATTCTTTTACAGGTTTGTATATTAATGTTTGCACTTTCCTGCTCTGATAATAAAAAAATTCCGGAAAATATTCTGAAGCCGGAAAAAATGGAAGCTGTATTGTCAGATGTGATGATGGCTGATGCATTAAACCAGGAAAGAATTATCAGAGATTCACTATTATATATATCAAAAGAGAATGTTTCATATTTTAAAAAAATATTTCAGTTACATGCAGTAACAAAAGAAGAATTTGAAAAAAGTATTCAATTCTATACTAAAAGACCCGATTTAATGAGGGCAATTATTGATTCTGTTTCTGCCGTTGTTAGCAGAAAAAACAAATTGCTAGAAGAAAAAAAAGATTCTGTAACAACTAAAAGCGATACTTTAAAAAGTAAATTGAATGGTCGTAACTTCAAGAAAATTACAAGATAACCTGGGGGTAAACAATAAGATTGCAGATTATTTTGCCAATGAACGAGCAGTTCCATCCAACAATCTCTTTTGGAAAAACAAACGAATTTATTTATCAGCTGGCTTTGGCTTTCTTACTATCCCACTCACTTTTGATTTAATTCATAAGTTGGGAGTACCGTTAGAAATTCTTTTAGCTGATGAACATGTTTCTTTAATGGAAGAAGGATTTAATCAGTTGAAATGTTATGAGAACGAAACAATCTCATTCAATGAATTTTTACAACAATGCAAAATACTGTTGGCACCTTCCATAAGACAAAAGAAACTGGCATCAGATTTATTCACAACTTTATCGGGAGGAACGCCTCAATATTTTCATTTAGAAACAAAGCATAAAGCATTAGCCCGGTCTGATTCTTTTTTATTTACACTCGTTGATCTTGATCTTTCTGATGAATGGGTAACAAACTTTTTACCTTACTGGTATGCATTAGCCCGGCCCATTTTGTTATTAGATGATTTTAAAGATTTAACTGAAGACAGAAGAACAAAAGATGAAAATACAATTATTGAATTGGGGAATAATAAACAAGCCATTGAAGCAGCCTTTGAATTGGGTAGGCAGGATCTTGAAAAACTGAAAACCATCAATCCTCAATTAGCAAAATATATGCAGTATGATTTAGAAGATGCTTTGCTGTATGAGCATATACAGGCAGAAATCAATTAATCAATTAAAGAATTCTTCATGGCATAAAACACAAGCCCAACTGAATTCTTTACTCCAAAACGTTCCATTAATCGGTCTTTAATTGCCTCAACTGTACGTGGACTGATTTCCATTTCTTTGGCAATTTCCTGTGCAGTGTATTCCATGCAGAGTAAACGGATCACCTGTTTTTCTTTATCTGAAATCTGAATCTCGCTGTTTAGTGTTGGAATTGCTTTTCCTTTTGCATGTGATTTCTTAAGAAGAATACGGTTTACAAAATTATTGAGGTAATATCCTTTAGTATAAACTTCGATGATTGCTTTTTTTATTTCGTTGGGATCGGAATTTTTTAATAAGTATCCATTGGCACCATTTTCCATTAAGTGGGTAACAAAACGTTCATCTTCATACATGGTTAAAACAAGCACATGCATATCCGGATAAAGTTTACTGATAGCTTTAGTTGTTTCTATTCCATCTTTCCCCGGCATACGTAAATCCATTAAAACCACATCGGGTTGCGCTTCTGCCAGGCCGGCAAGTAGTTCTTCTCCGTTTTCGGCTTCTAATACAAATTTGATATTAGGAAATGCCCTCAGAGAAAGGATCACTCCTTTTCTGAAGATCTGATGATCATCTGCAATGGCTACTTTAATCTGGTTCATGTCGGTGCTCATGTAAAGTTAGTTTTTTTCCGTAATTACGAAAGCGCTTCTACAGGAATTTCAAGTGTTACTTTGTAATACATATTGGAAGTATCTTTTTCAAATACAATTCGTGAATTAAGAATTTTCATACGGCTGCTTATGTTTTTTAACCCCATTCCTTTTGATGCATCTCTCATTTTTTCAAACTCAAGCTGGGTTAAACCTTCACCGTCGTGATGTATGCGAATATAAAGAAATTGCTCTGTTCTGTTTTGGGTTAAATGGATAAAACTGCTATGGCTGTGCTTGAGTGTATTATTTATTAATTCCTGTATTACCCTAAAGATAGAAAGTTCATACTCTAATTTCAACCTGCGTTTATAATCATGAAACCGGGTGGTGGCACTAATCATGCCGCTGCCACTTATTTTCTGGAACAAATCATTCACTGCACTTTCAAGGCCAAAGTTTTTTAAGGTTGGCGGAATAAGGCTGTGCGACATATTACGGATGAGCTGGATAGTGTCATCAATAATTTGTTTGGCACTGTAAATACTTTGTAACTGCGATGCTTTTTCCTGGTTAACAAGGTTATCGTTCAAATACAATCGTACGGTGGCAAGCAAAGGCCCTGCATCATCGTGCAGATCTGCAGCTATCCGTTGTCTTTCTTCTTCCTGGCTTTGAATAGTGGCCTGCAGCATCATTTCCTGCTGCTGCTCCTCCAGGCGTTTTAATTTAAGCTGAAAGTAAATGACCTTCCTTTGATGAAAGACGATGAACAGGATTAATCCTACGGCCAGCAATAGCATCCCAAACGTACCAAAATACACTACAAATGTGGTGTTATTGGGGTTTGTGATTTGTAAGAAGAACATGGGTTAATGTGGTTTTGGTAAGTTGATTTTCTAATTAGGTTAGGGATGGTTGGCGATCAGACAAAGGTGTTTTCTCTGGCTTTATTATCATTGCTACAGCAAATAAAACATTTCTTAGAATAAAAAAAATGGAATGAATATATCTGTATTGAATTATAAAAGATTCTACTTCTCTATAACCTTGTTTATATAAAAAAACAAAGAAGGAACCTGAAAAGAAAAGAAAGAAGCCGATGACACCCCAAAATGATGGCTGTGAATAAATAAATAAGGTTTGTGGACTTTTAATTTGTTCATAAAAATATAACAGGCATAAAATTATTACAACAATAGATTCAGTACCATTAAGAATTGAATTGAATGTGTTAATTGGAACAAAAAAAGAAGTAATACCCCAAAAAATTAAGAATCCCGGTAAAATGTAATTTAAAACGTTTTTTAAAGAAGGCGATGAATATATGTTTCTAAAAAAGAAGAAAATAAAAATGAATTCTGTTGGGATATATAGGAGATTAAAATATACTCCTAAGTCATGTGAATAGGTACGGAGTAAAAAATAAATAAAATCGTGAATAAAAAAGAA
>DAIOWB010000086.1:0-9574 GCA_036758725.1 Lacibacter sp. | reverse complement strand
CAAAGAGCGGAAAGGTGAGTATTCAATTAATCAATATACAAGGCCAGGTAGTGGCTGCAAAAAATATGGGCTTCCAGTTAAAAGGAGTTCAATCAACTATATTAAACAAAAACAATTTTGCCGGTACAAACCTTGTTGCCGGACAATATATTTTACAAGTGAGAGTAGAGAATATAGTGCGTTATGAAAAGATATTGGTGCAGCAATAGAAGAGCATAAATTGTCTGTTAACCAATCTCACTAAAAACAAGGTAGCTAATATGTGTTAATGAAAAGACTGTCAGGAATCAGGTACTTTTTTCAGGCAAGCTCTTTTGATGTTTATAAATTGCGGATTCTTAAAAATTAAACTATTGATTATGACCCCCAAACGTCTGTTTACCAGGCTAGGAGCTTTGGTGCTTCTGCTTATGGTGTTTTTTCAAACTGGTTTTGCACAAAGCAGAACAATTTCAGGGAAGGTTACCGATAGCAAAGATGGAAGCCCCGTTCCAAACGCTTCTGTGCTTGTAAAAGGAACCAACCAAGGTACTACCACCGATGCAGGTGGAAACTTTAGAATTGTAGTAGATAATAATGATGCAATTCTGATTATTTCTTCAGTTGGATTTGTACAACTGGAATTTCCGGTAGGCTCTCAAACAGTTGTTTCAATTGCATTATCCTCTGCACAGTCTACCCTTAGTGAAGTAGTAGTAGTAGGTTATGGTACTGTTCGTAAAAGAGATTTAACCGGTGCTGTTGCAACGGTTTCATCAAAAGATTTTGTAAAAGGAGCGCTTCAAACTCCTGAACAATTAATTGCAGGTAAAGTGGCCGGCGTTCAAATTACACCAAACAGTGGTGCTCCCGGTAGTGGTAGCCGTATTCGTATTCGTGGTGGTGCTTCACTCAATGCAAGTAACGATCCGTTAATTGTAATTGATGGAGTTCCGGTTGATAATGGAGGTATTGCTGGTGCAACCAATCCACTCAACCTCATCAACCCGAACGATATTGAAACCTTCACCATTTTAAAAGATCCTTCTGCTGCAGCCATTTATGGTTCACGTGCTTCTAATGGTGTAATTCTTATTACAACCAAAAAAGGAAAGAAAGGAAAAATAAAATTCAATTTCAATGCACAGGGTTTTGTTCAAACAGCATCAGGTAAAGTAGATGTATTAACTGCTGATGAAATTCGTTCAATTGTAAATGCTAAAGGAACACCTTCACAAATCGCTTTGCTTGGGAAAACAACAACCGATTGGCAGGATGAAATTTACCGCAATGCATTTGCACAGGATTTTAATTTAAGTGCAACAGGTTCTGCAGGTAACTTACCCTTCCGTATTTCTGGTGGATATTTAAACCAGGATGGTATTTTAAAAACCGGAAACTTTCAACGTTTAACAGGTGCATTAAACCTCAATCCAAGTTTTTTAAAAAATAAACTGAAAGTAGATTTAAACCTAAAACTTTCCGGTACAACCAATCAATTTGCAAACGAAGGGGCAATTGGAAATGCCGTAACATTTGATCCTACAAAACCAGTTACCAGCGGAAGTTCGAGATATGGTGGTTATTGGGAGTGGCTTGAAAACGATGGGTTACCCATGCAATTATCAAACCGTAATCCTGTTGGTTTATTGAACATGAGAGAAAATACAAGCAGTGTACTCCGCAGCATTGGAAATATTGCATTTGATTATCAGATTCCTTTTGTTAAAGGTTTACGTGCCAACCTCAACCTTGGTTATGATGTTTCAAGAGGTAGAGGAATAAACAAGGTGAGTGATAGTGCGGCTTCAGATTATCGTCGTAAGGGTTTAAACAATCCTTACTATCAGGATCGCACTAACAAGCTGATGGATTTCTATTTCAACTATGCCCAAACATATAAGTCAATAAACAGCCGTGTAGATTTCACAGCTGGTACAGGTTACCAGGATTTTGAATTCTATGGTTTTAATAATCCTGACAGAAGATATAATGGTGATACTATTCCCGGATCTAAACAGGAGTTCATTTCACAGGCACCTGGTTTTACTTTGATTTCTTACTATGGTCGTTTAGTGTATACATTAGCAAATAAATATACTGTTACATTAAATGCACGTACCGATGGTACTTCAAAATTTAATAAAGACAACCGTTGGGGTTTCTTCCCTTCTGCAGCATTTGCATGGCAGATTAATGAAGAAGAATTCTTGCAAAACTCTAAAGTGGTTTCAAACCTGAAACTGCGTGCAGGGTATGGTGTTACCGGTCAGCAGGATGGTATTCCTTTTTATGGATATCTTCCTGTGTATAGCTTAAGTAACAACCAGGCTACCTATCAGTTTGGCAATACATATTACAATTTATTACGCCCGGGTGCATATGATGCCAATTTACGTTGGGAAACAACAACCAATATTAATGCAGCTATTGATTTTGGTTTTATACAAAACAGAATCAGCGGTACTGTGGAAGGTTTCATACGTAAAACAAAAGACCTGTTAAGCACTGTACCTATTCCCGCAGGTTCAAACTTTACCAACCGTTTATTTACAAACGTAGGTAATATTGAAAGCAAAGGTTTAGAAGTTACTTTAAATGTAGTGCCTGTAAAAAACAGAAATGTAGAATGGGATTTTGGCGTAAACTTTACTTATGTAGTTCCTGAAATTACCAAGTTGCTTGTGAATGAAGATCCAAATTTCACAGGTGTTGAAGTGGGTGGTATTAGCGGTGGTACTGGTAATACTATTCAACGTCATATTGTTGGGGAGCGTCCTAATTCATTTTATGTGTATAAGCAGATTTATGATGCTAACAACAAACCCATTGAAGGTTTATATGAAGATTTAAACCGTGATGGAATTATCAATGAAAAAGACTTGTATATCTACCAATCACCCGAAGCAAAATATTTCCTTGGTATTACTTCCAGTGTAAGTGTTGGAAAATTTAATGCAGGATTTGTAATGCGTGGAAGCATTGGTAATTACATGTATGATAACATGAATTCAAACATGGGTGTATATCGTCAAATTGTTAACCCACTTGGATTTATAGCCAACGGATCAAAAGATTATCTGAATACTGGATTCTTTAATAACCAGTACTTCTCTGATTATTACATGAAGAATGCATCCTTCCTGCGTATGGATAATATCAACTTTGGTTATGATGCAGGTGAAATTGCAAAGAATGTAAGATTGCGTATTACAGCAAACGTTCAGAATGCATTTATCATTACCAGTTATAAAGGATTAGATCCTGAAATTTCCGGAGGTATTGACAACACAATCTATCCACGTCCACGTACCTATGTACTTGGCTTAAATCTTGATTTTTAATTAAACAAACTTCTGAATTATGAAACGTATTTCAGTTTATATAACTTCTTTGCTGTTGGGAACGCTGCTGTTAACAGCCTGCCATAAAGACCTTGACAGGTTTCCTCCCAACACATTTACATCTGCGGATGTATATAAAAACGAAGCCGGGTACATGAGTGTGCTGGCAAAAGTTTATGGCAGTATGGCTTTAACCGGTAACCAGGGCCCTGCAGGTAATGGTGATGTTGCAGGTATTGATGAAGGCACTTCCGACTTTCTCCGTTTATTCTGGAAAGCTCAGGAATTAAGTACAGATGAAGCGGTAGTAGGATGGAACGATCCCGGTATCCAGGATTTTCATAACATGAACTGGAGTTCAAGCAACCCCATGTTAAAAGGTTTATATTATCGTTGTACTTACATTGTTACTTTATGTAATGAGTTTATCAGAGAGAGTACTCCTGATAAAGTAAGCAGCCGTGGTTTAAGTGCAAGTGCAGATAAAATAAAAACAATGCGTGCAGAAGTAAGGTTTATCCGTGCTTATGCAAACTGGGTGTTAATGGATTTATATGCAAACCCCGGTTACACAACAGAGAACGATCCAATTGGCAAATTCAATCCTCCTCAAACAAACCGTGTTCAGTTGTTTGCAGAAATTGAAAAAGAATTAAAAGCCATTGAAGCCGATTTGCCTAATGCACGTACTGCTGATTATGGCCGTGCTGATAAAGCAGCAACCTGGTCATTATTAGCACGTATGTATCTCAATGCAAAAGTTTATATCGATCAGGACAAATACACCGATGCTGTTACTTATTCAAAGAAAGTGATTGATGCAGGGTATGGTTTATTAAGTGATTACCGTTGGTTGTTTTTAGCTGATAACAACGTAAGCAACCCTGAGTTTATTCTTACTTTAAACTATGATGGTATTAAAACAAGAAACTATGGAGGCACTACATTCCTTGTAAATGCTTCTGTAGGTGGAGATATGGATAAAAATGTTTCAGGCCTTGGTGCATGGGGCGGTGTACGTGCAACAAAAAATCTTCCAAACCTCTTTCCAGATGCAAATGGTACAGGAGATAAAAGAGCACAGTTTACAACCGGCTCTCAAAATCTGGAGATTAATAATATTGCTGAATTTAAAGATGGATTAGCAGTTGTAAAGTATCGTAACAAAACCCGTAGCGATGCTTTTGGAACAGATCCTGATAAAACATTTGCTGATATTGATTTTCCTCTTTTCCGTTTAGCTGAAATGTATTTGATTTATGCTGAAGCAGTAAAACGTGGTGGTACGGGTGGTAATGAAACACAGGCATTAATTTATTTAAATGCTTTGCGTACAAGAGCACAGGTTAGTGCAGCTCCTATTACATTTTATAATACAGATTATATTCTTGATGAAAGAGCAAGAGAATTGTATTGGGAAGGTTTCCGCCGTACAGATCTGATCCGTTATAATCGTTTTGTAGAAGGCTCTTATTTATGGCCATGGAAAGGTGGCGTGAAAAACGGAACCGGCGTTGCAGCTTATAGGAAAATTTATCCTATACCTGATTCAGAAATTGCGGCTAATCCAAATCTGGAACAGAACGATAACTATTAATCAACGTTAAACTAAAAGATATGAAATCATACATCAATCAATTTTCAATTCTGCTGGCAATCGTTTCTCTGTTTGCCTGTAAGAAAGTTGAAAATAAAATTTATTTCGATGGTGGAACGGCACCCGTTTTAACTGCCAGTACAACTACTGTGAGGTTAGAACCCGGAGAGGAAAATAATACAGCTATCCGTTTAATATGGACAAATCCTGAATATAAGTTTACAACCGGGATAAGCTCTCAGGATGTAAAATATACAATGGAAATGGATCTGCTGGGGGGCAACTTCAGCAGTGGTAATAAATACACAACAGTATTTGCAAAAGATTTATCTAAAACATATACAGTAGGTGAATTAAATTCCATCATTGGTAATGTAATGCGGTTGTCATTAGATCCTCGTCGTTCATATACATTCCAGGTAAGAATGACATCAAGTCTGGGGATTGGAAGTGATGTGGCTAAGTTAACATCAAATGTTATAACGTTTACTGCCAGCCCATTCATACCTCCTCCAAAAGTGCCAGTACCAACAGCCGGTACACTTTGGATTACTGGTGATGCTGTTAATTCTGGTTGGAATGATAGTCCGCCAAATGATCAACAATTCACTAAAAAGTCTAATACACTTTATGAACTTACCTTACCAATGCCGGGTGGCGGCAATTATAAATTGCTGCAGACAAAAGGAAGTTGGGGAACCCAATATCACATGCTTGCCGGTGGTACATGGCAAGGTGGTGAATTAGAACAGAAAGATGCTGATCCTGCTTTTCCTGGCCCGCCAACTTCAGGAACCTATAAAATTAGTGTTGATTTTCAATTAGGACTTTTCAGTGTTGTAAAACAGTAAAATTAAATTCAAATGAAACTATTTAATAAATTCAGCTTATTCATGTTGCTTTTTGTTTTAGCATTTGCAGCATGTGAAAAAGCTCCTGATCTCAAATATTATAAAAACGGGTCGCCTGTAGTGTTATCTTCTTCCTCGGCAACAATAACACCAACGCAAGCCGATTCTGCAAAAGTGATCTTAACATTAAACTGGACAAGTCCGGCTTATGCTACAGATTCAAATACGTATAAATATATTCTTGAGCTTGATTCAAGTACAAAGAATTTCTCAAAACCAAATGTGGTTACTTTAACCGGAAGTAAAACGCAATCTTTTACAGGAAAACAAATCAACAACATGTTGTTGAATTATGGTTTTGCGTTGGGTGTTCCTGTTGATCTTGATTTTCGTGTTACTTCTTCTTATGCAAATAACAACGAACAGTACAAATCAAATATTCTTAAAGTTAAAGTAACACCATACAGTGATCCATCACTATTGGTAACAGAAAAAACATCTGTAACAGGTACATTGGCTACCGGTTCAAATCCTTCTAATAAGTTTACATGGTCACCTGCCTATAATGGTTACAGTGGTGTAGTAACTTATACATTACAATATGATTCGGCTACTAAAAATTTCACTTCACCACAGGATATTGCTGTTGGTAATTCTATTTACCTGAAGCAATTAACAGTATTGGAGATGAATGAAACCGCATTAAATGAAAAAGTTGAAGGCGGTACAACAGGAAAAATTGAATACCGTGTTAAGGCAGTAACTGCACTGGGAGCTGTTTCTTATTCAAATACAGTATCAGTAACAATTGAAACGTACATACCATTATTACGTTTTTATTTACCGGGTGGTTACCAGGGATCAACAGGTAATGGAAACGATTGGGATCCGGGAACCGCACCTGAATTTATCCGTGATCTTCGTCCTGCTGCATTAAATAAATTATATTATATGTACATCTTCCTGCCTGCAGGTGCAGAATTTAAAGTAACACAAGGCAGAAGTTGGGATATTAATTATGGTGGTTCTGCAGGTACACTTTCATCAGGTGGTGCAAATTTGAGAGTAACTACCTCTGGTGTATATAGAATTTCAATTGACAGAACCTCTCTTCAATATGATATCAGAGAAGGAAGAATGGGCTTTGTTGGAGGTGCAACGGGAGCAAATTGGACTCCATCTAATGTGTTTCCTAATTATGCAATGGGTTTTGCAGGGAAAAATTTATTTGTTGGACTAACTACTTTCTCAACAGGTGGCTGGAAACTGATTGATTTTAATGATTGGAATAGTGGAGATATCAATGTTACAAATGCCAGAAGTTATGGATCAACCGGTGGTAGCGGCAGTGCTTTGGATATAAACGGAGCTAACATGCCAGATATTACTACAGCCGGCAGATACAGAGTAATATGGGATGGACGTAATGTAGATAATGCAAAATATGAAATGTCTCCGGCAACTGAAATGCGTGTTGTAGGTAATGGTATTCAAGGTGTAGCTGAATGGAATCCCGGAGCAAGCCCACAAATGACATATATGGGAAATGGAAAATGGCAGATAAGTATTACGCTTATTGGCGGTAAGGATATAAAATTCCTTGCAGGAAATGATTGGGGTGCATTTGATTACGAAGATAACAGTGGCGGTAGCAATGCAACCGGTGTAGCACGTAAAATTAAATGGGAAGGTGGCGACAATTTTAAAACGCCTGCCATTGGAGGAATGTATACAATAACTTTAGATGAAAATGCTCAAACCGTAACTATTAACTAACCGATAGGTAAGTTTATTTTAAAAAAGTGCAAGGAGTTTTTCCTTGCACTTTTTTTGTGTATAAAGATTTCAGATAAATAGTGTATGTAGTAATTAAATGTTTTTTTCGGTGCCGGCATAAAAATATTCGAATTTACTGACTGTAAATTCTATTAACTTCATTTTGCTTTAATTCAAACTTTTTCAATGCTTAAAAAAGTATTCAAATTCCTTCTCGTTATCATTATTCTTGCAGCCATTATCTTTTTTGGTTTTGTACCACGCTATATCGATCAATCAAAAAATGTTGTTGCACTGAAAGTGAGTAACCCGGAAAAACAAAGCTGGTACGATTCAATTCCTTTTATTGCCGATTTGCATTGCGATGAATTGTTATGGGACCGGAATCTTTTAACGGAACATAGTTACGGACATGTGGATCTTCCACGTATGCTTAAAGCAAATATGGCGATGCAGGTGTTTACTATTGTAAGCAAAACGCCCAAAGGAATTAACATAGAACAGAACGATGATAAAACCGATAACATCTCTTTGCTGAGCTTTGCACAACTGCGGCCCATGAATACCTGGTTCGATCTTACAAACCGTGCAATAAACCAATGCAGGCAATTGTACAATTATGCAAACAAATCAAATGGCAGCTTTCGTGTTCTTACAAGCAAAAAAGAATTACAGCAATTTATTACTGACAGAAAAACAAACCACAACATCAGCTCAGGTATGTTGGGAGTAGAAGGAGCTCATTGTTTAAATAATAACATCAGCAATGTTTATAAATTATACCAGGAAGGTGTACGCTATATCGGACTCACTCATTTTTTTGATAATGAATGGGCAGGTTCGGCACATGGAATGAAAAAAGAAGGTTTAACTGAAGCAGGAAAAGAATTAATTCAAAAGATGGACAGTCTGCACATCACTATTGATCTTGCACATGCTTCACCAAAAACAATTGATGATGTACTTGCATTTACAAACAGTCCGGTGATTGTTTCACATACAGGTGTACAGGGAGTTTGTAATAACAGAAGAAATTTATCTGATGCACATTTAATAGCCATTGGAAAACGAAATGGATTAGTGGGAATAGGATTATGGGAAACAGCAGTATGTGGAACCGATGCTATGGCCACTGCAAAAAGCATCCGTTATGTAGCTGATAAAATTGGAGTTGATAAAGTTGCACTAGGATCTGATTTTGATGGTGCTATTGGAACTCATTTTGATGTAACCGGATTGCCACTTATTGTAAATGCTTTATTGAAAGAAGGCTTTACAAGAACCGAAATTGAAATGATTATGGGTGGAAACATCAGGGATTTCTTTTTGAGAAATTTGCCGGAATGATAATTTTATAATTCAATCACTCTCTTTTCTTTACTGCTTAAAAAAGCCGCTTCAATTATTTTTATCACTTTCATTCCGTCTTCTGCACTTACTGGCACTTCTTTATTGTTACGGATACATTGATACATTCCTTCGTAATAATTACTATAGTTTCCTTTAAGTGATGGTATATATTCTCTGATGATTTTTCCATCCACTTCTGTATGTAATAAACCTTTTTCTGTTTCAGGTTCTGTTCCATATCCATCTGCAATTGGTAACATGCCTGCCTGCAGTTGGGCTTCCTGCATATCAGTTTTTGGTTTAATGAATGAACCTTTACTTCCATGTATAACATAACCGGGCAATGCTTCTCTTACCTGGTAGCTTGCTTTTATGCGAACACGGCGAGAAGGATAATAAAATAACAATTCAAAATAATCATCAACCTGTGAGATAGGTCGCATAGCAACAATATCTGCAAATACTGCCTGTGGCATTCCAAATAATTGCAGGGCCTGGTCAATTAAATGTGAACCGAGATCGTACAAACTTCCTGTTCCCTGTGTTGCAGTTTCTTTATGCAGCTTTGGGCTGAGTTCTTTTTTATAACGATCAAAATGAAATTCAGCTTCAACTATTTCGCCCAGCAATTTTTGATCGAGAACCTGTTTGATTGTTCTGTAATCACTATCGTAACG
>DAIOWB010000085.1:0-9583 GCA_036758725.1 Lacibacter sp. | reverse complement strand
TAAAAAATAATTCAATGAAATTTCCTGTTTTGATTTTTTGCTAAATTGAACCTGTAATTTTGCAACACTATGAGCAGAAAACAAGAAGTACTCAGTGACGTAGTTATCAAATTTGCCGGCGATAGTGGCGATGGTATGCAACTTACCGGCAGCCAGTTTACAAACAACACAGCCATGATGGGGATTGATTTAGCCACCTTCCCCGATTTTCCGGCAGAAATACGTGCTCCACAAGGAACCTTAGCAGGTGTAAGTGGTTACCAGCTTCGTTTCAGCAGCGACAGCATTTTTACTCCGGGTGATGAGTGTGATGTGTTAGTTGCTATGAATGCAGCTGCATTAAAAGCCAATCTTTCCGCTTTAAAGAAGGGCGGGAAAATTATTGCTAATACTGACGGGTTTGATACAAAAAATTTACGCCTTGCTAATTATCCCGATGGTGTTAATCCATTAGAGAACGACAGTTTAGGTAACTATGAGGTTATAAAAATGGATGTAACCAAAATGACCAGGGAAGCGTTGACGGATATTGCCATGGGCATGAAAGAAAAAGACCGTGCAAAGAATATGTTTGTACTGGGCTTTTTGTACTGGATGTACAACCGTGATATGGATAATACCATCAGCTTTATTAAAGAAAAGTTTGGTAAGAAACCCGATATTATGGAAAGCAACATCAGGGTTTTGCAGGCAGGTTATAACTATGGAGATACTACTGAAACATTTACTACAACATATAAAGTAGAAAAGGCAAAGATGGAGCCTGGCCTCTATCGTTCTGTGATGGGTAACCAGGCTGTGAGTTATGGGTTGATTGCGGCTTCACAAAAAAGCGGGTTGCAATTATTTCTCGGTTCATACCCTATTACTCCGGCATCAGATATTTTACACGACTTAAGTAAGTATAAAGCGTTTGGAGTTAAAACTTTCCAGGCCGAAGATGAAATAGCTGCAATCAGTTCAGCTATTGGTGCTGCTTATGGCGGATCACTGGGTGTTACAACAAGTAGCGGGCCTGGTATAGCATTAAAAGGTGAGGCTATGGGTTTGGCAGTAATGCTTGAAATTCCGTTGTTGATTATTAATATACAGCGTGGCGGACCATCAACCGGATTACCAACTAAAACAGAACAGAGCGATTTAATGCAGGCTTATTACGGAAGAAATGGCGAATGCCCGATGCCCATTATCTCAGCATCTACTCCAACTGATTGTTTTGATGCCGTATATGAAGCAGTACGTATTGCAGTAACGCATATGACTCCTGTTATTTTTTTAAGCGATGGTTATATTGCCAATGGTGCTGAACCATGGAAGTATCCGCAAAGTGCTGATTTACCTGAAATAAAAGTGGCTTACAAAAAAGGATTGGATGAAGGCGAAGAAAAATTACAGCCATACAAGCGTGATGAAAAATTAGTCCGTCCTTGGGCTATTCCCGGTACTCCCGGTTTAGAACATCGTATTGGAGGTTTAGAAAAACAGGATATTACCGGTAACATCAGTTATGATGCAGATAACCATCAGCACATGGTAAAAACAAGACAGGCTAAAGTTGATAAAATTGCTGATTATATTCCATTGCAGAAATTAGATAGCGGTCCTGCAAAAGGAAAAGTATTGGTGTTGGGATGGGGTAGTACCTATGGTGCAATTAAAAGTGCCTGTACAGAATTGCAGTTGCAGGGCAAATCTGTTGCACATGCACATTTACGCTACGTCCGTCCATTTCCAAAAAATTTAGGAGAGATGCTGAAGAATTATGAAACTGTTTTGATTCCTGAAATTAATAACGGGCAGCTTATTAAAATCATCCGTGATGTTTATTTTGTTGATGCAAAAGGATACAATAAAATAAAAGGAGTACCTATTACCAAAGGAGAGTTGATTGAAGAGTTGGGGAAATATTTATAAAGACAGATTTTGAATAAAAAGAAAATCCATCAGTAATTGCTGATGGATTTTTTTTACAGATTAATTGGTTTTATCTATTTAGTTTTTCATTATTTTTTAAGGACTATTGTATGTATGTCTACTTCTTTACCGGGAACAACTACAATTCCTGTTATTAAAGAATCTTTATAACCATTGGCTGGATTAAACCGGATGCTGTAAGTGCCGGGTTTTAATCCGCAGATTTTAAATTCACCTTCATGATCTGGTTTGGCAATAGAACTATCAAAACTGTTATAAGCCATTGGCATTGCTAATGCATCTGATGGTAAAACCCTTCCTTCAATTTTTCCACTGCTTCTGTCGGAGTATGATTTTATTTGTGGCTTTAAACAATATTTGCCGTCTTTTAATTTAATAGATCTGGCAATATCAAAATCCAGTTTAATACGGATTTGATTACTGCTGGTAGAATCGATATGCTGAGATTCTACTTTTACATATACATAAGGTTTGTTTTCACAAATACTCAAAGGTATTTTTGTTACCCCGCTGTCTTTGGAAACATTGTTATCAGTGCCAAGAGTTATTCTTATTTTATGAATTTTTCCTTTAGAAGCAAAGCCTGTTGCTAAAACTGTATCAATCCCATTTCTGAATCGTAAAAGATCATAAACACCTGGAGTCACTTTTACAGTATCCCAAACTCCATACTTATCACGGTCACGATGGTCGTCATCTCCATCATCATCATGGTCATAGTCATGATCTTCATGATGCTTTCTGCCAGTATCAACTTTTACTTCTACATAACGTACATCAACCCAAACATTGGTCAGATCAGGTATGGGATCGTCATTAATCCGAATTGTAACTAATTGCTTTCCTGCTGGAGTTTGCGAAGAGTTTTCTTTCTTACATGCAGCCATGAAAAGAAATAAACCAAAAATGGCAGCAAAACCTGCGCTAAAGAAATACTTTGTTTTCATAAATTTTATTTTAGACATTATTATTCCTGAAGTCTAAAACAAATATTAAGCCAGCTTATCTTTTTTTTGCGATTGATAAAAGATAAGGTTGGAATTTAAATGAAATAAAAAGTAGTCGTGTTTTAACAGGGAAAAACCGCAGCAGTTTTACTTATTCCTCTTTGTTTTTCTGATAGTACTTACAAATTTTCTGTAACCCACATTCATTACATTTTGGTTTTCTTGCCAAACAGGTATAACGGCCATGAAGGATTAACCAGTGATGTGCTTTATGAATTAGTTCTTTGGGAAAATGTTTGACGAGTTCTTTTTCAACTGCCAAAGGTGTAGTGGCAGTTTGTTTTACCAAACCCAAACGTTTGCTAACACGAAACACATGTGTATCAACAGCCATGTTTGGTTGTGCATCTACAACTGAAGTAATAACATTTGCTGTTTTTCTTCCTACACCGGGTAGTGTTACCAGCTCATCAACTGTAAGCGGCACTTCAGCATCAAATTCATTGATGAGTTTTTGTGCCATGCCAATTAAATGTTTCGTTTTATTATTTGGATATGAAATGCTTTTGATGAGTGGAAACAATTCATCAAATGTTGTTTTGCTTAATGCTGCTGCTGTAGGAAATTTTTTAAAGAGAATGGGAGTTGTGAGATTAACCCGTTTATCTGTACACTGAGCACTGAGAATAACTGCAACCAACAATTGAAAAGGGCTGTCGTAAATCAACTCCGTTTCTGCATTGGGAGCATGTTCAGTAAAATAATTGATTACTTTTTGGTAACGTTCTTTTTTAGTCATTCTGCAATTTGAATGACGGCGAAATTAGCGAAAGAAGAAACTCAGGTATTAAAGTTTTTCTGCCAGTTCTTTATTTGCATACCTCAAAACATTGAGTACACTTTCTGTTCTTGGCGAAAAAGTAAATTTGGTAAGTCTTTGAGCGGCTTTTTTAATTACCTCAAATTTTTCCTTCAGGGTCCAATCTTCGGCCATGGCTTTTTCAATGGCTTTGTTCTCTTCCGGAGTAGTTTCTTTATAGAGATATTGTAACAAGTCTTCTGGTGTAAAATTATGTGTCATAAGCAATCTTTTTTAAATAATTCGGCGGCTTTTCACAGAATGCTTTCCACTAAAACGACAGATTAAGACTTGTATTGTATTTGCCGGGGGTTTTTATTCATCAAAGATGAAAAGGTCCTCATTATCCTTCTTCATATAGTATTTTTCCCTGGCTATTCTTTCGTAGGCTGAGGGGTCATTTTTACGTTTTTCAAGCTCGGCTTTTGCTGTTTCAATTTTCTGATTATAGAAGGAAGTATTGGTTTGCAGTTCTGAAAGCTTTTTAAACCTGCTAATCTGGGAAATAAAATCATTGCGATCGAAAAACAGCATCCAGATCGTAAAAGCAATGAGGGTAAGAACGTATTTGTTCTTTAAAAAAGAAGGTATATGGGCTAGTAGTTTCACAAGAAAAGTTTATGGTTTATAGTTTGTGGTTTATAGCTTGATTACTTTATGAACTATAAACCACAAACTTAAAAACTTATTTTACTTCCCGAATTTAATCTTTCCTTTTGGATAAATGGCATTCTCGCCCAGCATTTCTTCAATGCGAATAAGCTGGTTGTATTTTGCCATACGATCTGTACGGGATGCAGAACCAGTTTTAATTTGCCCGCAGTTAAGTGCTACAGCTAAATCAGCAATGGTTGTATCTTCTGTTTCACCACTTCTATGACTCATGATGGTGTTGTAACCGGCATTCTGTGCCATTTGTACTGCATTGATGGTTTCAGTAACTGTACCAATCTGGTTCACTTTTATTAAAATGCTGTTTGCAATTTTATTATCAATTCCTCTTTTTAATATTTTGGTATTGGTAACAAATAAATCATCACCTACTAACTGACATTTAGTTCCCAGTGCATCCGTTAATTTTTTCCAACCATCCCAATCTTCTTCAGCCATTCCATCTTCAATAGAAATGATGGGATATTTATTTACCCATTCTGTCCAATAAGCAACCATTTCATCGCTGCTGATCATTTTAGTTGGATTGCTTTTATAGAACTTGTATTTTTTTGTAGCATCATCATACATTTCACTTGATGCAGCATCCATACCTATTGCAACTTGTTCTCCGGGTTTGAAACCGGCAGCAGTAATAGCTTCCAGAACAGTTTCAATAGCTTCTTCATTGCTTTGGATTTCAGGTGCAAAACCACCTTCATCACCCACATTGGTACTGAAGCCTTTCTTTTTTAATACCGTTTTTAATTGATGAAATATTTCAACACCCCAACGCAATCCTTCACTGAAAGATGAAGCACCAACTGGTATTACCATGAATTCCTGGAAATCAATTTTATTATCGGCATGTGCACCACCGTTCATGATGTTCATCATGGGTATGGGTAGCACTGTGCTGTTTACTCCACCCAGGTAGCGATATAACGGCAAACCGCTTTCTTCAGCAGCAGCTTTGGCAACGGCCATACTTACAGCAAGTGTTGCATTGGCGCCGAGGTTACTTTTATTATCTGTGCCATCAATTTTAATGAGGAGGTTATCAATGTATGCTTGTCTTGTAACATCAATTCCTATTAACTGATCAGCAATAATTTCATTAACGTTTTTTACTGCTTTTAATACACCACGGCCAAGGTAAATGCTTTTATCTCCATCACGAAGTTCAACGGCTTCATGTATACCTGTAGATGCACCACTGGGTACAGCAGCACGGCCAAGAATACCATTTTCAGTTATTACATCTACTTCTACTGTAGGATTGCCACGGCTGTCGAGGATTTGTCTTGCATGAATGTCTGCGATAAAACTCATAAGAAAAAGTTTATAAGGTTATTAGTAAATTGAATTGTTATTTCATTGACTTTTGGAATGGCGCTTTGGTGAAGAATGTTTATCTGCCAGTTTCCAAATTTGCTGCAAAGAAAAGACTTTCATAGTGAGCAACAAAGGAGTTTCATCATAGAATGATTATTTTTATCCTAACAAACGTTAGAATGGATACACAATTAATTACATCAATAGCAATGGGAATTGCACTGAGTGCCTGTTGCGGTTTCAGGGTTTTTATTCCAATGCTTGGAGGAAGTATAGCTGCCTATATGAATTGGTTTACGTTGCCGGCTGATATGCAGTGGATGGGAACCATGCCGGTGATGATTGCTTTTGGAACTGCTGCAATATTGGAATTAGCTGCTTATTATATTCCTTTTGTAGATAATTTACTTGATACTATTGCAACCCCGTTAGCAATAGGTGCCGGAACAATTTTAGCCGCATCATTTTTACCATTTGCAGAATTTAGTCCATTTGTAAAATGGGCATTGGCTTTTATTAGTGGTGGTGCTGCAGCCGGATCGGTTCAGCTTGGAACCGGTTTATTGCGTTTGGCTTCATCAAAAACAACGGCCGGTGCCGGGAATGTTGTAATTGCTACCGGAGAAAACTTAGCGGCCATTGTTGGAACAGCTTTAAGTTTTTTAATACCCATTGTTATAGCTGTTTTGATGATTTTATTAATTGGCTGGATATTAATAAAAGGGTTTGGCCAATTGAAGAGGAGTTGAGGTTGGTTCACATGTGGCTGATGTCTGTTCACCCAAAGGGTGACTGTACAGTCGAAATTGATTAACTGGCTGTTAAACTTCTAAACACATCTTCCAAACTTTTACTTCCGCTTTGTAAGGAAACGATATTGAAATTATTTTCTACAGCCATTGAAAGTATTTGTTTGCGTAAACTTTCTTCATCCTTGCTTTCCAGTTCCCAGGTGTTGGTATCAATTTTAGAAACCGAGACAGCAGCAGGTAATCGTTGCAGCCACTCTGCTTCCAAAGCTTCTTTAAATGTTACATGAACGGTGCTTCCTTCATTTCTTTGTTGCAGCACACTTATTCTTTCATCGGCCACAATGGTTCCTTTGTTAATGATTATCACCCGGTCGCACATAGCTTCTACTTCTTGTAAGATGTGTGATGAAAATAAAACGGTTTTATTTTGCCCCAGTTTTTTAATCACTTCCCGTATTTCAATTATCTGGTTGGGATCAAGGCCCGATGTCGGTTCATCCAGTATCAAAACTTCCGGATCATGAATTAATGCAGCTGCCAAACCAACCCGTTGTTTATATCCCTTTGAAAGTTGTCCAATTTTTTTATGTGCTTCGGTTGTTAAACCAACCTGCTGAATTACATTTTCAACTTTTAATTTTCCACCGGCAACTTTGTGAATTTCTGCAATAAACTCCAGGTATTCTCTTACATACATGTCGTAATACAATGCATTACTCTCAGGTAAATAACCAATTTTTTGTTTGGTGCTGATAGGGTTATCATTCACATTCACATCGCATACAACAGCATCGCCTGATGTAGGTTGTAAATAACCGGTAATCATTTTCATGGTTGTACTTTTCCCTGCGCCATTGGGCCCAAGGAAACCAACAATTTCTCCTTTATTTATTTTGAAGGAAATCTGGTTCACAGCCTTTTGCTCACCATAAAGTTTAACCAGGTTTTTTACCTCAATTGACATGTTGATGTGTTTGCTTCAAAAATAGATTAAAAAAGATTGACTTTATCTCCACCATTAATAGATGAGTAGTACAGATCCTTTCTGTTGATAAAGTTTATCATTCCGTTTGTATTTTATAGTCCAGAAATACAATCCCGGAGGAGCCTGTTGATTATTAAATTTTCCATCCCAGCCTTTATTAAGTATAGCAGATGAAAAAACTTCCTTGCCCCATCGGTTAAAAATTTTAAAACTGATTTCATCAATCCTGAAAAATGCTTTGGGTTTTAATTCATCATTGAGTTTGTCATCATTTGGTGTAAAGGCGTTTGGTACAAAAATAATATCGGCACAATCTTCATAACTGATTTGTATATCATCAAAGGCAGAGCCGCAATTATTTGTTACTTCCACAGTATACAGACCTGCTGTTTGAACGGTGATTGATGAATCGATGCTACCTGTACTCCATAAATAAGATTGAGCCAGAGGATGAAATGCATTTAAAATTATTTCTTCGTTGTAACAAAGCGTAGTATCCTTTCCTAAAGTAACAGTTGGTGAAAAACTTCTTGCAATTAATATTGTATCTGTTCGTTTGCAAACAACATCGGAAGTTTTAATCCAATACATTCCTTCAGTTGTAAGTGTACGTTGCGGGGATGTAATACCATCGTTCCATAAATAGGAGAGAGCATTTGTTTGTTGAGCATCTATTGTTAATGTTTGTGCATCACAAAGAATTGTGTTGTTTGGAATTATTCTTTGCAACAAATTCTGTTGCACGGCAAATGGAATTGAAGCGGAACTGCTGCAGCCACCATTGGTAATTACATCAAGCGAATACAAGCCTGCATCTGCAACAGTACTATTTGGTATCATTAATGTATTACCGTTTACACTCAATGCAGTTGTGCCTTTTTTCCATAAGTATTGTATTGCATTGGTTGAGGTTGAAATACGAATGGTATCTTTTTCACAAATGGGTTGATTGCTTTGTAAAACAGGAATAACCGGATTGTAAATTGTTAATGGAATGATTGGAGACACAGCACGACAGTTCACTGAATTAATATTTGCACTTTCCGCTACAAGTAACCGATATGAGCCGGTATTTATTGGTTGAGCGTTTGTAAGAGTATAGTTTGCTGATGTAGCTCCGGGAATGTTTGTCCATGTTGTACCATTATTAAACTGCCATTGGTATGCAGTATTTAAATAAAACCCGGGAGCCACATTTCCTGTAAAACTAATGTTGCTTCCAATACATGCATCGTTGCTGCTTTGATAAGTGCCGTTTACAACAGGAGTAATAGCCGGTCCGCATAAAGTAAATTCAATATCATCTAAACAAAGATCGTTGCCCAATCCACCAACCTGATTATTAAAGATTCGTAGAACTACAGAACTTTCCCCTGCAGGTAAAGAAAAATTAAAACCATATTGTGACCATGTAAAGGAACTGAAACGAGGAATAGAGGGCGTGGTAGTATTTAGAAGAATTGAACCAGAAACGGCACTGCTGATTTCAAAACGAAGTATTGGGTCAAGTGGGTTGTTGTTGCCCAGTGGGATGAGGTTGGCAACCCATGCTGAAAAATAAAGTTGTGAACCGGAACAGAGGTTGTTTACTCTTGTTTCATAAAACTTACCTGCAGTATAATCTGCATTAACAATCATCATATTGCCTCCTGAATGGTCATTGCCAATATGCCAGGTGTTAAACTGTCTTTGTCCTGTTGCAATATCTGCTGATGTTTTACGGATTCCATACTCTCCATCATCAACAAAACCAAGTGAGTCAAATTTATATGTAGTGATACCGGCTGGGAGTTGTGGGCCGGTTAGGGGCGATGTAATTCCCCCGCCAAAATTTTCAAAAAACAATACATTGCCTGTACACTGTGCAATTGTTATGTTTTGTGCCAATAAACATGCAAGTAATAGAGATAAAAAAGGGAAAACAAATCTGTTCATCAATTCATTCTAAGAATAATAAAATTAAGTAAATATATTCCATAAAGAGAAAGCCCTTGTTTAAAAACAAGGGCTTTTTAAAACCAACCATATGAACAGACATCGAACAAACCAATAGGGAATGATCTTTGTTCTTTCGAAAATTAGACACCCCTTGTTTAAATTTTGCTGCTTAGCTAAAACA
>DAIOWB010000084.1:0-9684 GCA_036758725.1 Lacibacter sp. | reverse complement strand
GCATAAAATAAATATCCAAATAAGAAATAAAAGATAAAACATGGAATAATATAATTCCAGTTGGCACTGAGGAAAGTAGTTTTAGCTTCTAATACTTTTAAAGCCATCGTATTGTTTTGTGCCATTGACGGCATGGATTCATTCATTTTTTGTGCCTGGCTTAATATTTCAGGTGAAATAAACAAGCTGCTGAGTGATGACAATAAAAAGATTAAAATAATCCACAGAAATAATTGTGTTAAACCTACAGCAGCTATTCCAATAATCTTTCCCAGCATCAATTGAAATGGTTTTACACTGCTTACCATTACTTCTGCAATACGGTTTGTTTTTTCTTCCATTACACCACGCATAACAGCAGCACCATAAATAAATAAAACAGTATAAATAATAAATCCACTTGCATAACCTATACCAAGTGCCAGAGCTTTATTGTCTTCTTTTAATTCTGCTCCGCTAACCTGGTAAGAACGGTAATTCAATTCTTCTTTACTTTCACTTTTCTGGCGAATAGAATCAAGTGTTCCACTTGTAACTCCACGCTCCATTAACAACCTGCTTTCATTAATTTTCTGTATCTGGCGTCTTAAAGCCTCATCGGTAGAAAGCCCCAACTGTTTTTCTGAATAAAGCCTTATTGAATCGGGTTTTTGTTGATTGGAAGAATAAATGATAAGTAAACCTTCAAACCCCTGCTTTTGAAAATCAGCACGGCTAACAGTTTCAGGATAGAAAAAGTCAACTGCTGAGTTGGTTTTAAAATTATTTTTATACAATCCACTTTCATCTTTCACAGCAATTTTTCTTTGTTGTGTTCCGTTTGCCCCAATAAAAGCACCTCCAAAAATGAGTGCAAACATGAGTAACGGAAACAAGAAAGTAGAAAGCAAAAATGTTTTATTCCTTACTCTGGTTATGTATTCTCTTTTTATAATAATTAAAATCTTGTTCATAAAATTTGTATTAAGCAGTAACAGTTTCAAATTGTCTTGCAGTAGGTGTTCCCTCAACCAAACGGATAAAGATTTCATTTAATGAAGGCAATATTTCATGATAGGCAACAATGTTGCTCTGTTGATTCATAAAATGAAATAACACATCATTTGATTTATATCCATCTGTAATTTTTACAGTTAAATCAGTGTCATTTTGTTTAACAATACTGAAGGATGGATTACTTAATACAGTTGGTAAATGATCGAGCTGTACAGTAAAAATATTTTGTTTGAATTGTTGTTTAACGTCTTTCACTGATCCGTCAAGCACTTTCTGTCCTTTGTTCATCAGGAAAATATGATCACAGATTTCTTCAACCTGCTCCATACGGTGTGTGCTAAAGATGATGGTTGTTCCTTTTTGCGCCAGTTTATAAATCTCATCTTTAATAAGGTTACTGTTTACAGGGTCTAAACCACTGAATGGCTCATCTAAGATCACCAGTTTGGGTTCATGTAATACAGTAGTAACAAATTGCAATTTCTGACTCATCCCTTTTGAAAGATCTTCTACTTTTTTGTTCCACCAGCTTTGCATTTCAAATTTTTCGAACCATACTTTTACTTTTTCAAAAGCATCCTTTTTATTTAATCCTTTTAATTGTGCCAGGTAAATGGCCTGTTCACCCACTTTCATTTTTTTATAAAGTCCACGTTCTTCAGGCATATAACCAATTTCAAGAACATCAGTATAGGGATTAAATTTTCTTCCGTTGAGGTTAATGTTTCCTGCATCAGGATAGAAAATACCGGTAATCATTCTTATAAGAGTGGTTTTGCCGGCGCCATTTGGTCCCAGCAATCCAAAAATTGATCCCTGGTCAATAGTAAAACTGATATCATCCACTGCTTTTTGAGAGGAAAAATATTTTTTCAGGTTTTGAACCTCTAAGATTTTATTCATACAATGATGTTAGTATTAAAAACTTAAAATTTGTTACAAAATAGACAAGCTTTATTTAATAAAAATAAATTATTGATAAACGGACAAACTGGCTGCAATGGCAGCAGCAACTTTTTCGCCATCCATTGCAGCACTAACAATGCCTCCGGCATATCCTGCACCTTCACCACAAGGGTACAGGCCTTTTATTTGTTCATGTTGTAATGTTACTGCACTACGTGGTATACGAACCGGTGAGGATGTTCTTGATTCAGTAGCTACAACAATGGCTTCATTAGTAAAATAGCCCCGCATCTTTTTCCCGAATTCTTTAAAAGCTAACCGTAAGTCTTCAAATACAAAATCAGGTAAAACATTTTCTAATGCCACACTATTAACACCAGGTGTATAAGAATAATTTGGTAATGATGATGAAGTTTTCTTTTCAAACATATCAACCATCCTTTGAGCAGGAGCAATAAATTTTCCACCACCTGCTGCAAAAGCTTTTTGCTCAACTGCCTGCTGAAAATACATCATAAGCAAAGGACTATTCAATTTTTCATTGTCTGAATTCAATTTTTGATTTTTGAAATAATTCAATGCATCCTTTTCTTCCACACTAACAACCATTCCACTGTTAGCATAAGGATTATTTCGTTTTGATGGGCTCCAGCCATTAACAACCAGTTCTCCTTCAGATGTTGCAGCTGCTGCAATAATTCCTCCAGGGCACATACAAAATGAAAAAACTCCTTTACCCTGTACCTGTTCAACTAAACTATAAGAAGAAGGGGGAAGAAATTCACTTCTTATGGGGTTATGGTATTGTATTGAATCAATTAAACTCTGCGGATGTTCAACACGTACACCTAATGCAAAAGGTTTTGCTTCAATGAAAATATTTTTAGCATGTAACAGTTCATAAATATCTCTTGCACTATGCCCGGTTGCAAGTATTACAGCATCAGCAATAAGTTTATCGTGATGATTTATTTCAACTCCGGTTATTATATTTTTTTGAATAATAAAATCTGTAACTTTTGATTCAAAATGAATTTGGCCACCACATTGTAAAATGTGTTCTTTCATAGAAGTGATAATATGAGGAAGTTTGTTTGTTCCAATATGTGGATGTGCTTGATAGAGTATAGTTTCATCAGCTCCAAAATGATAAAACAAATTTAAAATACGGTTGATGTTACCTCTTTTTGTACTGCGTGTATACAATTTGCCATCACTGTAAGTACCTGCACCCCCTTCACCAAAACAATAGTTGCTTTCAGGATTAATGATTCCTTCTTTATTTAATATGGCTAAATCCCTTCTTCTGGCTCTTACATCTTTTCCTCTTTCAAGAATAATGGGCTGTATTCCCAGTTCTATTAGTTTTAAAGCAGCAAATAAACCTGCAGGTCCAGCACCTATAATAATTACTTTTTTAGCCGATTGATGTACATTCTGCCAATTGAAAACATCTGTTTCCCTTAGTTGTTGTGGTTCATTGATAAAAACATGTAAAGTTAGATTGATCCAAATTTGTTTGCCACGTGCATCAATAGATTGTTTTAAAATATTAAAGCCACTAATACTCTTTGGGTCAATGCCTGATTGGGCAGCAATTTGCAGCTGAATTGCAGATGAATCAGCTGCATCTGCAGGTAAAAGACGAAGATTAATTTTCTGTTGCATGTGTTAGGTATTGATCCCAAAAACATTATTAAAAAAAAGTGGGTAAATGTAGGTTAAATGTAATAGAGAAACCTCAAATAATCTATGAAAATAAAAGAATAAAAAAATTAAATAATTTTCTTTGAAATCATTCTTTCATGCTGTTAAAAAACTTACCTTACCAATTCTGAAAGCGTTATGATTCCATTTACAAAGTATTCAAGAATTGGCATTTTATTACTGATCTCTTCAATAGTAAGTTGCAACCCTGTTTACAGGCCTGTTGCACTTCAGTATAAAGATTACCGTATTTCAAATACACAGGTTGATTCGTCAGTTATTAAATTTTTACAACCTTATTCAGATAGTGTAAATCATAGTATGAATTTGGTAATTGCACAACTGGCAACTGATCTTGAAAAAAAGCAACCGGAAGGAACATTAGGAAATTTAATGGTTGATGCAGTTAAAATAATGGCCGAAAAAAAATATGCAACTAATATAAATATTGCATTGATAAACTTTGGTGGTATACGACTCTCTTCAATAAAAGCAGGACCTATTACAAAAGGAAAAGTATTTGAGTTGATGCCTTTTGATAATATACTGGTATTGCAAAAAATGAATGGGAAAGTATTAAAGGAATTATTGGATCATATTGCAGGCCGGGGAGGTTGGCCTGTTGCCGGTATGACCATGAAAATAAAAAATAAAAAAGCTGTTGATGTTTTAATTAATGGGTTTCCGATTGATGAAAGTAAAATATATACCATAGCTCACTCAGATTATACTGCAAATGGAGGTGATGATTGTGTTATGTTAAGAGCAATTCCTCAGATAAATAATGGCTATTTAATAAGAGACGCCATGCTTGATTATTTTGCTTCATTTACTAAAGAGGGGAAAGAAATTTCAGTTTCATTGCAAAACCGGGTAACAAATGTTCACTAGAAGAAAATTTATACATCAATCATCAATGGTTGCAGGCTCACTGCTTGTTTCTAAATGGGGATTAGCCGGTAATGATGATGTAAACAAACTTGTGATCTTACATACCAATGATGTACATAGCAGGCTTGAACCTTTTCCAATGGATGGGGGGCGAAATCAGGGTTTAGGGGGTGTAGCTGCCAGGGCAAAACTGATCTCTGACATCCGTTCTAAAGAGGAACAGGTTTTATTATTAGATGCAGGTGATATTTTTCAGGGCACACCTTTTTTTAACTTATATAAAGGAGAGCCGGAAATAAAAGCTATGTCTCAAATGGGATATGATGCCTGCACAATGGGGAATCATGATTTTGATGCAGGTCTTGAAAATTTTGCTATTCAATTAAATCATGCAAAGTTTCCTGTTATTCTATGCAACTATGATTTCACTAATACAGTCATGGAACAGAAATCAGTTCCTTATAAAGTATTTAAAAAAGGAAAGTTGAAAATTGGCGTAACAGGTGTTGGAATAGAAATGAAGGGGTTGGTACCTGATAATTTATTTGGAAATACAGTATATCAGGACCCAATACAGAAAGTAAACGAAACGGCATCCTACCTTAAAAAAGAAAAAGACTGTGATTTAGTGATTTGTTTATCACATTTAGGTTATCACTATAAAGAAAATCCTAATAGGATATCTGATAAAATATTGGCTAAAGAGACCGAAAACGTTGATTTGATCATTGGGGGTCATACACATACATTTATGGATGAGCCGGAAATGTTGAAAAATAAAAATAGAAAGGACGTAATTATTAACCAAGTAGGGTGGGCGGGCATACAATTAGGAAGATTAGACTTTGAATTTTCTAAATTAAAACGGAAAAATCTGGCTAATTCCTCCAGCATTTTAATAGGTAAAAAAACGGCGTAATAAAAAATTTTTTTTTCCACAAAAAGTTTTGATATTCGCTGTCCCCCCTTTTTTTTATGGTAAATCACTATAAGAAAAATCAATAAGAGAATAACAGAAAAATATTATTAACTTAATATAAACTGCTTTAGGAAAAATGACGAAAACGGCTGAATTGGTATGGAAAAATTGTTTAGGCATTATTAAAGACATTGTAGAGTGGCAGCATTTTAAAACATGGTTTGAACCCATAAAACCTGTTGAACTAAAAAATAAAATTCTGACGATTCAGGTTCCCAGTCAATTCTTTTTTGAATACCTGGAAGAACACTATGTTACCTTACTTGCGAAAACATTAAAAAGAGAGCTTGGTAAAGATGCAAATCTTGAATATCGCATCATGATGGATAGTGGTAATAATAATAACCAACCTATCACAATGGATGTTCCGGGTCATGGTTATAAAACTTATACAAACAACGAAATGGATTTTCCTCTTGTTATAAATAATCCTGTTAAAAACCCGTTTGTTATTCCGGGTTTAAAAAAGGTTCAGATTGATCCTCAGCTCAATCCAAATTATACTTTTGAAGCATTTATTGAAGGCGATTGTAACAGAGTAGCCCGTCGTGCCGGTAAAACAGTTGCTGATAAGCCTGGTGCAACTTCTTTTAATCCATTGGTCATTTATGGTGGAGTTGGTTTTGGTAAAACACATCTTGCACAAGCTGTAGGAAATGAAGTAAAACGTCAGCATCCTAATAAAGTAGTGTTATATGTAAGTTCAGAAAAATTCATTAACCAGTTTGTTGATCATAGCCGTAATAACGCCATTAATGATTTTATTCATTTTTATCAGTTGGTTGATGTATTGATAATTGATGATGTTCAGTTTTTCAACCGTGCAGAAAAAAGCCAGGATGCTTTCTTTGCTATCTTCAATCATCTTCATCAAAGTGGTAAACAATTAATCTTAACGTCAGATAAGCCACCAAAAGACCTTGAAGGTGTTCAGGAACGTTTATTAAGCCGTTTCCGCTGGGGTTTAAGTGCAGATCTGCAAATGCCCGATTATGATACCCGTATTGAAATTTTAGAAAAGAAAATGAAGAACGACGGGCTGGACATGTCAAAAGATGTTGTAAAATATATTGCTTACAATATAAATACCAATGTTCGTGAGCTGGAAGGGGCTTTAATTTCATTATTGGCACAATCCTCGCTTAATAAAAAAGAAATTGACCTTGACTTGGCTAAAAAAGTTTTGAAGAATTTTGTAAAAACATCATCAAAAGAAATTACTATCGACGCTATTCAGAAAATGGTGTGTGATTATTTTGATGTGCCTTATGATAAGCTTTTGCAAAAAACCAGGAAAAGAGAAATTGTACAGGCCCGGCAGATTACAATGTATTTGGCAAAAACCTTTACAAAGAACTCTTTAAAAACAATAGGTGAGCATTTTGGTGGAAGAGATCATACAACAGTTATTCACTCCTGTCAAACAGTTAAAGATTTGATGGATACTGACAGCATGTTTAAAGAAAGTGTTTTAGAGTTACAGCAAAAGGTTCAGCTTGCAGCTATGTAAACAGAAATAATTGAAATAAATGATGAATCCCAAATTCAGTATTTGAATTTGGGATTTGTTTTTGGCACTTGGCTTCTGAATACCTATTTTTGCAACCCTTTCGAGGGAATCTGGAAGAAGCGCAGGCCGGTAGCTCATGGCGCTTTAAGGCGCCAGGATCGCACATGAGCAAATGAGTTATTTTGTATATATCATTTGGAGTGAAAAACTTTCAAGGTTTTATGTAGGATCTACACAAAACCTGAAAAACCGGTTAGATGAACATAATTGTGGCGAAGGGAATTTTACATCAAAAGGTATTCCCTGGAAACTAATTTGGACTACTGAATTAGAAAAAAGAGCGGACGTAGTGGAATTAGAGAACAGAATAAAGAAAAGAGGCATTAAACGTTTTTTAGAAAATAACTCGGGAAGTAGCGCAGGCCGGTAGCGCACCTGGTTTGGGACCAGGGGGTCGCAGGTTCGAATCCTGTCTTCCCGACATCAAAGGCTCTTGATTTTTCAAGAGCCTTTTTTTATTCCATTACCATTTCTTTTGCAGTGATTAATGAAGATGGCGTTGGTTTATCGCCACTGAGCATTTTTGCAATTGTTTCAATCTGTTCTTCTTTATTCAATAAACGGATTTTTGTTTTAATTACAGATTTCTCCTCTTGCTTATATACATAATAATGAGCTGTTGCTTTAGCAGCAATCTGTGGTAAATGTGTAATAGTAATCACCTGATGATTCTTTGATAATTCTTTTAATAAAATTCCAACTTGTTTGGCTGCCTCTCCACTTATACCAGTATCTATTTCATCAAACAGCATTGTTGGCAATTCTATCTTTTGTGCAACTAACGATTTAATACATAGCATTAACCGGCTTAATTCACCACCACTGGCCACTTTCCTTATAGGTTCAAAACGGTTACTTTTATTTGCATCAAAGAGGAAATCAATGTTATCCATCCCAAATAAATTGAGTCCGGTTTCAGCAATATCTACTTTTAACCGGGCATTGGGCATTCCAACCTGATGTAATAATTCATTTACTTTTTTTACAAAAGGCTCAGCATACTTTCTTCTTTTTTCATGAATGGATGCCGCCTCTTTCTGCAATTGCTTTTGAATCTCAGCTGTTTCTTTTTCTTTTTCTGCTATGAATTGATCCATATTAAGAACAACTTGCAATTCATTTTCAAGTTGCTTCTGTAAATTCAAAAGATCATTTGTTGTTTGTACTGCATGTTTCTTTTGAAGTTTGTAGCCTGTTTCTAAACGTTCATTAATTTGTTGCATTCTTGCTTCATCAAGTGAAATACTGTTTTGCAGATGCTCTAATTCACTTGCAATATCATTTAATTCAATTTGTGCAGATTGTAAACGTTGTGTAACCTCAGTTAAAGCATTATGTACATTTTTATAATGTAATAACTTTTGTGTAAGTGATTTTAATTGAGGTACTACAGGTATTTCGCTTTCTTTTAAAAAATGAACCGTTTCTCCTATGGCAGCAGAAATTGCACCTGCATTAGATAGTAATTTCAACTCCTGGTCTAAAAGTTCCAGCTCATTCTCTTTAAAAGAAGCATTCGCTAATTCTTCAAGTATAAACTGCTTATAGTCCTGTTCTTTCTTTAATTGTTGTTGCTTTTCTTTTAATTGTTGTAATTCTCTTTGCAACTTTGAAAACCGGAGAAACTCGTAATGATAAACTATAACATCTTTACTGCAACCTGCCAATGCATCTAACACCTCCCGTTGAAAACTTTCTTCGCCCAATTCTAAAGTGTCAAACTGCTGGTGTAAATCTACCAGCAAAGAAGTTAATTCCTTCATTTGACTTAAAGTAACCGGAGTATCATTAATAAATGCCCTTGATTTTCCATTAGCAGTTATTTCTCTTCGTAATATTAATTCTTCATCTTCATCAATTTCCTGTGCTTGCAGCCATTCTTTTACTTTAGAATGTCCGTCAACAGAAAAAAAGACTTCAACCACACACTTCTTTTCTTTATTCATCAATGTAGAGCTATCTGCTCTGTTGCCAAGAACCAAACCCAAAGCTCCAAGCAAGATTGATTTACCTGCACCTGTTTCTCCGGTAATGGTATTCAACTCTGGTTGAAAACTCACCTGCAGTTCATCAATGATTGCAAAATTTTGTATTGAAAGTTTTTGAAGCATATAACTTTTCAAAACTAATTCAAATGAAATAAAGTTGATCAATGAATATCGAAAACATAAAAAAAGGCACCATTTGGTGCCTTTAATATTTTGGAGTAATTTTTTATATATCTACAGAGTCTGCAAGATCATTATCAACAAGAATCCGTCCGCAGTTTTCACACACAATTATTTTTTTGTGTTGTTTAATTTCACTCTGGCGTTGAGGTGGAATGGTATTGTAACAACCACCACAGCTTTCTCTTTCAATAGGTACTACTGATAAACCATTGCGATAACTTTTACGTATACGATCAAAACCAAAAAGTAAACGTTCTTCAACTGACTCTCTGGCTACGTTCACCTGCTTACGTAAAACAGTTTCTTCTTTTTCAGTTTCAACAATAATTTTATCTAATTCACCTTTTTTGTGCTCAAGGTTTTTTTCCTTAATCCCAATCTGTTTTTTAGCTTTTTCAAGAATTTCACTTTTTTCAATTAATTCTTCAGTAGCATCTTTAATATGCTTTTCAGCTAATTTAATT